>JBJTVM010000664.1:0-30029 GCA_046081205.1 Pseudanabaena sp.
CCAGCCTAGCCAACCAGTACGAACTGCGCTAAATAAAAATGAAAGAGTTCCTGCTATTGCTGCTGGCGTAACCAATGGGCTTTTACAACTAAATAATACTAGTAGAGCTGTTGCCATCATGTCAGCAAAAGGTCCAGGAGAATTTAACGTACTCCATACTCGCATTCCATAAGGCACAGGACTACCTGCACTACTGTCCATTTTAGAACCTACTAGCCATAATCTATCCCATTCAGGCGCAACTACATACTGATAGATGCCATAAACCCCGACAATCAGACATCCCCACAAAAATATTTTCTGAATTACTTTGCTATATTCAGGATATCTCCGCCAGTTAACATATAAATGATATCCAAATATTACGGGTGTTAGCCATCCTAAAAATGCAATTGTTGCTTTCATAGCTGTAGTCGATGGATTTAACAATCCAACGCAGTATCCATATACCACACTTGCTATAGCTAAAACAAAAGGGATTGTGCTTTGCTCCCTAGCTTTAGGAATATTGCAATACATTGTATTTGCTGTAACTAGGATAGCTACAGTAGGAGCAAGTAAAATTGGATTAGGGTCAGTAAAAGTACCTGTTCTAAAATCAGCAACACGACGCACAAAAGGGGTCAAGAAAAACAACCACCAAACGAATCCAATATACAGAAACGGATAACGAAAATATAGATACCAAGCAACTAAAAAAGAGCCTAGAGGAAATACAATTCCTAGTATCCTAATCCCGATCCCACCAGCAAAAAACAGAATAAGAATTACAAAAATGAATAGGGAAATCACAAACCAAGCTTCTGTGGGTTGTAATAGTTGAGATTTTTTGCTAAACTGACTCATAAGTGAAGACTATCTAAAATTTATAACAATATTTCTCTGTTGCTTAGAGTCAGATTACAATTAAGCAATACAGGTTTACTCAAGAACTACACCCTATGTTTACATTTGGTACGGTCGTTTGCACATATAAAAGAGTCCAAATTCTTGAGAAATGCCTTGAATATTGGAGTCAGTCGTTACATCAACCCGATCAATTCATTGTAGTTGATGCAACCCCAAATGCGGAAGAATATAGCACACAAATGGTCGATAAATTCTCGTCACTTTTCTCTAAAACTAACAGTAGATATATAGTTATAGATAAACCGGGATTAACCCATCAGCGGAATATTGGTTTGCGAGAGATGAACACTGATATAGTCTGTTTTGTTGACGATGATACTTTTGTGAGTCCTGACTATGTCACAAAAGTTTTGAATGTTTTTCAACTAGACAAATTCAACGTTGTTGGAGGTGTCAATGGCTCTGCATCTGGTCAGTTTGATCGAAGTTCCCAAAAATATTTTCGCCTCGCTAGAAATTATATAAGACATCACTTTGGATGGTTTGTTCAGAGAATTAATATTCCCAAAGATCAAACGCAACTTTTTAAACCTTTGCCATCCGAGCTGCAAAATCTACAATTAATTCATATTGATCGTCTTTGGGGGGCAAATATGAACTATCGGAGAGAACTTCTTGGCGAAGGATTTGATGAAAACTTCAAACTTTATGGCTTGTTTGAAGACGTTGAAATGTCGGTGAGAGTGGGTAAAACGCATAAACTTGTCTGTCGGCTTGATGCTACAGTAGCCCACGATGATTCGTTGGGTAAGAACACTCGACCAAATGATGCTCGATATTTTCTAGCTTCATGGCTTAATTCCGCTTATATTATTGAGAAGCTATTTCCTTGTCCAGTTAGTCGAAATTCTTCCAAGAGATTGTTTGAATTAACTAAGCTAATTTCGAAAACAGTACCTAGAAAAGTAGGTGAGCAAAAATTTAAGATATTAGGAAATGAAATGTTGATAAATATAGCACGGCAATATATTAATGCTTTGAGGAACTGCACAGATATCAATAGTTTAGAAAAAACTTTTGTTCATCTTCAAAATGAAATCTACAATCTTGAAATTTAATACAAATTGATAACTTAGTTAAAAGCATAAATAATTATTTTATGCTTTTAACGATGTCGCCCTAAGGTCGTGATGTATAGGACTGCTTCATCATTGGGAATGCCGAGGACATCATTAACTAAGTCATCAAAGAAGCCTGCAATACCACTTACACCCACACCTAAGCCGATTGCCGCGAGATTTAACCTTTGTCCCAGATGTCCTGCATCCATATGTAGATAACGATAAACGCGATCGCCATATTTCTCAACAGCTTTTTGGAGATCGGCAGTATGGAAAATTACGGCTCCTGCATCGCGACCGAGTTCTTGGCCGAGGCAGAGATAATGTAGTTCATCACGGAAGTTTTTAAAGCGAATTTGGCGTAGCTCCTGTGATTTGGGTGCGTAGTAATAACATCCTTCCTCTAATCCCACTACCCCTGTTACGGCTACAAAGGTTTCGATTAAGCTGAGATCGAAATAATCGGGATGACCATCAATACCTTGGTCGGTATAGTTTTGGGGCTGGTATGTAAAGTCGAGAATTGCTTTGAGTTCGGCTAGTTCTAAATTTGCTCCACTATATTCACGGGTTGATCGCCGTTGCAAGATGGTATTCTCCAGCATTTCCAAATCATCGCCCCAATGTATGCTTTCGGTGGTGGTACTAACTTTTGTGCAGAAAGGGAAGTTGTACTTGTCTAGATCGGGCTCAGAATTGTTTTCAGTTTGATCTGATTTTTTGATATCCAACTGCTCCCAAAGTTTCTGCATATTGGGCTTTTCAGTAATTTTGGTGGATTGATGCAGATACTCCAAAAGCTGACCTTCTGGCAGCTTGGGGTAACTATGCACAGTTTCTGAAGGTAGTGCGGTCATCACTCCCCTAGAAATATTTAGCGATCGCTGCATTGGCTCTCTAGATTCTTGACCTCGACCAATCCTTTCCTCGTCTTGCAAATCTAGAATTGGCACGATCGCGATCGCCCCTTCGACCTCTTTGTCCAAAAACAGCAGTTCATTGACTGACTCATCGGCAAAGCCACCAATTAGTGAGGCTTGATAATCCTCAATGGAACTTGCTAACTCAATATTTCCTAATAAATGCCCAGTATCGAGAAAAATGCGGCGATAAGCACGATCTTGATAGCGCCAAGCCGATCGATAAAATACCGCCGTAATCGCGATCGCCATACGGGTGTTTTGCAAAGCGGGATGACTAAAACAAGCTTGCTGCAAACCAGCCCACACATGATTGTCTTGCCAAAAATGAATCAAGCTATGGGTGCGAACTTGGTAGTTATAGATTCCTGCGGATAAAAGTGGTGTCCCTGCTGAAATTAGATATAACTCCGCAGGATATAAACCACCCGCCGAAGGAGCCGCCCTCAAATAAAAAGCCTCACCCGTTACAGTCGGGACTCTCGCAGTCAATCCATAGCTGCAAAATAGCAATCGTGACAATCGCCGCCAACGACTTGCCAATAATCCATCGCGATCAGACTGAATTTCCTCAGTAAGATAGGGTTTGAGATCGTAAACCGTACCAATTTTATAATCCTTATAAGGTGATGGCTGGGTACTCCAGTCTAATCCTTGGCTTTTACTAGCAAGGGTTGCAGGCGAGTACTTAGTACGTTCGTGATAATGTTCGGCGAAGGAGAGTCTGGCTTCGGGCATGGTTTTGCAGCGTGACGTAAATAGGCAGCTAAATTAATCTTAAACCGATAAAGTAAGGTCAATTCATGAATTGCCCTTACTTTATCGCGCTTTTTAAGCAAACGAGGTATATAGGTTTGTTTCCCCGCCTTCAGCGGGGAAACGAACCTGTACTTCACTAGCCTGATAAAGGCTATATCGGTTTAGGCATAATAATTCTCATTATAAAAATCGATTTCTTTCAAGTTGCTAGCGTCTTCGGCGCTGACAACTTGAAAATCGGTTGCATAGTCAGAATTGCGGATTTAGCTGAAAATAGCGATCGCAATATCTGTGATTTCGCATATGATAGGAAGGTTGTCAAAATTTTTCTAATTAGAAAATTATCGTATTTAATACAGGGATCACGTCATGGCAGTACCCAAGAAGAAAACTTCTAAATCTAAGAGAGATAGCCGTAAAGCTGTATGGAAGCGGAAAGCCGCAGTTCATGCCCAAAGAGCAATTTCCTTAGGTAAGTCCATCCTCTCAGGCAAAAATGATGGTTTTGTCTATCCAATGGCTGAAGAGGCTGAAACTGAAGAGTAATCCTAATAAAAAAGGCGAGCTAAGCTCGCCTTTTTTATTAGCTCCATGATGTAGCTAGCCGCCACATTTGATGACCAATTCCTAGACCAATTAAGCAAGGCGCAGTCAATATGACAATTGCCATCCATAATTTGCGACTTTTAAGCAGGACATCCCCCACAAAAGCGATCGCCGTTAAGCCTATCCAAGCAATGAGCGCCACAACCAAGAGATAAAATTTCAACCTTACTAAAAAAACTAAACCACCAATAATTAAAAAACCACTGATTAAGTAGCTCCATTTCATCAGTGCATAGTCGGCAAAAGCTGTAAGGATTGGCAGTAGTGCGATGATCACAAAACCTGCGATCGCCAAATCTCTATGGGGTCGAACCGTCAGTAGGACAGAAAAAAAATATCCCATACAAACATAACTGATCAAAATGATCGTTAGCCACATCGCTAGAAAATTTACTTTTGGTAGTGATAATTTTGGTCTAGATAACTTAAATTTAGGAAAACCCAATTTTGGCAACCTAAGTTTGACCCTCTGAATCCCAGGTGAGGTTAAACTTTTTACCGTATTTGGTTTTTTGGCATCAAAATTTGACGGATCAGGCTTATTTGGCGATGCTTCCGTTACAGTTTGGCTGCTTTCTAAATCATTAGTATCGGGCATAGTTTTATGCATAGATGGGCGGTTTGTACGCCGTATCTTCTAAATAGAGGTCTCTGAAGCCACAATCATTGAGCCTACACCACTATTTGTAAAGATTTCGAGTAAGAGTGAATGGGGTACTCGTCCGTCAACAATATGGGCTGCTTTTACGCCTTGAGCCAGCGATCGCACACAGCACTGTACTTTAGGAATCATGCCACCACTGACGACATTTTCATTCATCAGTTCTCTAGCTTTGCTGATTGTCAAACTGCGATAAAGTGTACTGGGATCTTTGTAGTTATGCAAAATCCCCGCAATATCAGTAAGCAAAATCAATTTTTCGGCTCCCAAAGCGGCGGCGAGTTCACCAGCAACTGTATCCGCATTGATGTTGTAGGACTGACCTGTTTCATCGGTCGCGACACTAGATACGACGGGAATATGCCCTGCTTCGAGTAGGGTTGAGAGCAGACCGATATTAATGCCACTAACTTCACCGACAAAACCGATCGCATCATTGCCTTGGGGACGCGCACGGATCAGATTACCATCCTTGCCGCATAGTCCTACTCCAGAGCCGCCTGCGAGGTTAATCATTTCTACGATCTGCTTGTTAACACGACCAACTAGAACCATTTCCACAACTTCCATGGTGGCAGCATCGGTAACACGCAAGCCATTGATAAACTGTGGCTCAATGTTCAGTTTGGTGAGCCATGTATTGATTTCAGGTCCCCCACCATGTACCAAGACTGGGCGCAATCCCATAAATGACATCGTGACGACATCGCGGATCACGTCCTGCCGAAGATTTTCTTCTTTCATGGCCGCCCCACCATATTTGACGACAATGGTACGCCCTGAAAATTGCTGCATATAGGGCAAAGCTTCACTTAGAACCTGAACGCGATCGCTGTCTGTTAGCATTTAACGCCTCGACTACTTTTGAAATACTACTGTGTAAGTATTGGAAAATACTTTTATAAACCTTACAACCTCAAATACATCAATAGATAAGCGATTTATACCAAAGCACAAAATACCTACGCCATTTTGTGCTTTCAAAACTCTTACAGGATTTGTTTTTTAATTCACAGAAGTGTAGCCACACTTCTGTGAATTGGTATTACTGATTCTTTCATGATGTCGCTCCTAAGTAATCTTTTGATGATTTCTTTGTTTAGGGCTAAGCCAGATATTATAGCGGTCGAGGCTGCTAAGTTACTCTGTACCTGTTAGATCCATCCCAATACTCAGGGAATATCCCATAAGAATTAGGCGATCGCCATTTCAAAAGCTTGGCAAACCGAGATAACTGAGAACTTAGCTTGTGCTTGTGTATAGGCTGTTTCCACGATCCTCTGAGTGGCAGGGAGATCGCTAAAAATTAGATGCATCGCATCAGCAAGTAATTGCGGATCGTTGGGTGGAATCAGTAAACCTGTAACTCCATTTTCGATAATTTCGCTAGTGCCGCCGCCAATGGTAGCGATCGCAGGACGTTTTGCTAATTGCGCCTCCACAATGACACGACCAAAGGGTTCAGGAGCCGTTGAGCAATGGGCGATCGCATCACAAGCTTTCATCAACGCGGGAATATCTTGTCGAAATCCGAGCCAATGGACACGATCTTTGAGGCTTTCCTGGGCAGCAATATTTTTGAGCTTCTCGGTATAATCTGCTTCTCCAAAGAGTGCATCACCAACCAGCAACACATGGACATCAGGGAGCCTGCTAGCAGCTTCTAATAAAATATGCTGTCCTTTCCAATAGGAAAGACGGCTAAACATCCCAATCAAATGGCGATCGCGAGGAATGCCTAATTCTTCACGCAAAGTTGCTTGATTATCATCAATTTGATCAAATTTTTCACTGTCAAATCCGTTATAAACCGTGCGTAATAATCTACGATTGCCTCCTGCGGCAAGAAAAGCTTCTCCTGTAGCTTGAGAGTTGACGATGACTTTGGTGGCAAACCAATTCGCCAACGTGACGGCGATCTTGCGATTTGTGGCGCTAAAAATATCCGCCGTTAAGATATCATGCAAGTGCCACACCACAGGCGCACCACCAAATAACCGAGCAATCGCCGCAACTACAAATCCCTTTTGGTTATTAGCATGGATCAAATCAAAATCTTTGCTTTTTTTGGCAACTTGTCTACCCAGTCTCCATAGATCGCCAATGGATTTGAGTGAAGCTAACCCGCTTGATACTTTCACCTCGGCAAGCGATCGCGATGCTTGCAAAACCTCAACCTTGACACCTAAATCTTCCAGTCGATTTTTTAAAATACCGTCAGTCAATAGCACTACTTGACTAGTCTCGCGATAAGCATGGGCAAAGTCTAGTAAACAAAGCTCTCCCCCACCTAAGACTGCGGTATAGCTAACAAACAAAATTTTTTTGTTCATACTTATTTAGACGGAACAATAAACTTAAAACAATAATCTATGAATACATTATTGAGCGATTGTATGAAGCTGATCGCTTAATTAATAAACTATTCTGCAAATCTTCTTATATTTAGTTATCTTTAGTTGATCGCTTTATCATGGATAAATCTGCATCTCAGTCTACCTCTAAAACCAAACTAAATAGAGGATTTCTAGTGACCTTAGGAATTCTTGCAGTGATCGCCGCTATTGCCAGACCCTCAGCACGTTGGGTTAAAGCTCAGTATGATACTTATCAAGCTAATAACACTGCTCTAACAGCTAGTGAGAACAAATACAAAGAATTAATCCAGCGCATTGAAGCAAGTCAGCCCAATAAATCTGTGAAAACTTCATCAACTAATGGCTCACCGATTTCCGAAAAAATTTTTCAGGCAGCTTTATTACCTGACATTTTAGGTAGAAGTAGCCGTTATGAACCCTATACAAATAACGGCACGCTTGCTTGTGCCCGCATGGTAAATATGGCGCTCGATCGCGCTTTGGGCTATCAGGTGGGACAAAATACTCTTTATGTACCTTCTATGGTTGAAGATCTAGACAACGGTAAAGGCAAACGTATCGACCAAAATCAAACTATACGAGGCGATATAGTCATTTCCAATGGTACAGACTATGAAAATGGACTTTGGCACATAGGCATTTGCATGAATGATGGTTGCAGCTTGGTGCTGTCCAACTCTCCTTTTAAATCAGAATTTTCTTGGCTAACAAACTCAAATTTCGACGGAGCCTTTGATCAATATCCAGGTAAAACCACGTTTTATCGAATTGTCCAGAAATCAACCAAAAGTTAGCAAGTCTCTACGTGATTATTTTTTGATACCAGCATTTAATAGACTTATAAAAACGTCAAAATCAAGGCTTTGATTTGATGCAAATCCTGACTTCAAGATTTCATTTCTGGCATTTCTAGCTTTGAGATCAGTGGGTTTAAAGTTTAGCCAACGGGTATAGCCATCGATCGCCTCAAACCAATATCCCGCTTCAGCATAAATCTTGGCGCGATTGCGAATAGTCAAGGCACGCATCAAGGATTTTTGAAGATTGTCGTCAGGGGGAGTATAAACAATCCAGCCACTTGCAGTAACTTCCTTGGAGCGTTTATCCAGTACAGTAATTTGCCAACGATAGGTTTTAGATGGTTGCAAAGCCGCAGCGATCGGCAATTTAAATTTAGATAAACCGCTAGACATTTTTAGATCAGTTTGAAAAGTTGCAATCGATTCATCTCCCCCTAATGTCATAAGTCTAAACTTGCCTGTAAAAGTATTTTTCGTGTTTACTTTAGACGAATTATTTTCGAGATTATCAATTTCAGACGAAGAAGCTTGAGCATTTTGATCGTGTAAATGCCAATAAAGCGTAGGTTGTGAAATCGCTGTTCTTGCGCCATCTTCAGGAGTAATAAAGATCAGTAGTGGTAGTTGCTGCTCTCTCAATAGTGGCTTTTGACTATCGATAGGGGCAGATGGAGTGCCTCTAATCGTTGCGGGAGGATTGACAGGGATGGCTCTTCTCATAATGCCGAAGTCGCGATCAACTAGCCTTGTACCTCCGCCTGTACTTGCTGTTTTTGGTAAACCCAATCCATAATTAGTGCGGTTAAATTGGGCAATCAGCCAAGTTTGGGCGATCGCATCTAATCGGAATAAATCGGTAGGCAATGTCAAACTGGACAAAGAACAGATCAAGATTGTAAATGCACTACTGAGATAACTACGAAAAGACAACTTGTTAATTACAGATGTCAAATAATTACTTTTAGGTACTTTACGTCTCATAATTCCAATTTTGCGTATGTGCTCTGCTCCATATTTTGGACACTTCATCTCTTTTCTTTTAACTCATACCCCATTATGCAACTCCGCCAATTGTTTTAACGTGAATTCTATTGCGCCACTTGCGCCGCGCGAAGCGTGGCGCAAATGGCGCAATAGAAACTAGGACTCCGACCTTTGTAGGGACTGTAAGAGCGGTTTGTTCAAAAAGATCTAGACGAATTATAGGCTTAGCAACTAGATTTAGTTGATGGTGCTAAAGTTGATAGGGTCAGCTTAAAGCGCCGCCTATTCCAGCATGTAGATCAAGGTTTGTAGGGTTTATTAACAATGTTGCAAGAGATTCAGTTACCTGTTGTTGCCGATACAAAAAAATGGACTATTCAAGACAGTGAAGCACTTTATCGGATCAATGGCTGGGGGGAACCTTATTTTAGTATTAACGAGGCTGGTCACGTAACTGTCTCCCCTAAAGGCGATCGCGGTGGCTGTATTGACTTGTTTGAACTGGTAAATGATCTTAAGCAAAGGGGATTGCGATCGCCGATCCTAGTAAGATTTTCAGATATTCTCGCCGATCGTATTGAGCGACTTAACTCCACCTTTGCCAAGGCGATCGCCCGTTATAACTACAATGGAGTTTATCGAGGCGTTTTCCCTGTCAAAGTCAATCAACAACGACAATTGGTGGAAGAAATTGCTAAATATGGCAAACAATTCCAATTTGGTCTAGAGGCAGGTTCCAAACCCGAATTACTGATTGCCCTTGCTACCCTACGCACCCCTGGCTCACTGTTGATTTGTAATGGTTACAAGGATGCGGAATATATTGAAACTGCTCTGTTAGCAAGAAAACTGGGACAGAATACGATTATTGTGATCGAGCAGTTGGAAGAAGTGGAGATGATCATCCGTGCTGCAACAAAGTTGGGAATTGCACCTGTGGTTGGTGTTCGCGCTAAGCTGAGTGCTAAGGGACTAGGACATTGGGAAGACTCCACAGGCGATCGCGCTAAGTTTGGGTTGAGCATGTGGGAAATTCTCGAAACCGTCGAGCAGTTGGAAGCCGCGAATATGCTGGATTCCCTCAAATTACTGCACTTTCACATTGGTTCTCAAATCAGTAATATCAGCACCATCAAAGACGCATTGCGAGAAGCGGGACAAATCTATGTGCAACTTACGACCCTAGGCGCACCAATGGGACACCTCGATGTTGGTGGCGGTTTGGGCGTAGATTACGACGGTTCTAAAACGAATTTCTACGCTTCTAAGAACTACAGTATGCAGAACTATGCCTACGATATTGTCGCTGCAATTAAGGATGCTTGTAACGAAAAGGGAATTCCAGTACCTACCTTAACGAGTGAAAGTGGTCGGGCGATCGCCTCTCATCAATCGGTCTTAATCTTTGATGTAGTTGGCATTAGCGGCACACCAACTCAAGTCATTGAGCCACTAAAAGAAGATGAGCATCTCATTGTCCGCAATCTCTTTGAAGCGTTGGAAAACATCAATGAGAATAACTACCAAGAGATTTATCATGATGCGGTGCAGTTCAACCAAGAAGCAATTAGCTTGTTTTCCTTTGGCTATTTGAGCTTAAAGCAACGGGCAAGGGTTGAGCGACTGTTCTGGGAATGTTGCGATCGCATTCTCAAAGTAACTCGCAGACTAAATTATGTACCCGACGATCTGGAAGACTTAGAAAGAGCAATGGCTCTGACTTACTATTGCAACTTTTCAGTATTTCAGTCCGCTCCTGATAGTTGGGCGATCGACCAACTCTTCCCAATTATGCCAATTCACCGCCTCAATGAAGAGCCAGTCTGTCGTGGCACGATCGCTGATCTCACCTGTGACAGTGATGGCAAAATTGACCGTTTTATTGATTTGCGTGATGTCAAATCTGTGCTCGAATTACATTCTTTTATTCCCGAAGAGCCTTATTTCTTAGCTCTATTCCTTGGTGGAGCTTATCAAGAAATTCTTGGTGATTTGCATAATCTGTTTGGTGATACTGATGCCGTACATATCCATGCAACTCCCACTGGTTATAAGGTTGAGCATGTAATTAAAGGTGACTCAATGACCGAAGTTCTCGAATATGTGCAGTACAATCGTGATGCGATGCTAGAGAATATTCGTCAAGAAACGGAACGCGCACTTCAAGAAAAGCAAATCACTCTAAATGAAGCAAGGTTGTTTTTACAAAAGTATGAGCATTGCCTCAATGGTTACACCTATTTAAGTTAATCAAATCTCACAACAGTTTTTACGGTAAGAAATTTTGTAAAAGTGTTGCTTTGCAACACTTTTACAAAATTTCTTGGTTTGGGTTTGAGTGCAAAGCTCTGTAATTTGCGATCCTCAGCGCATATTAAGCACAATGTCGCAGTTTCTACTAAAGTTACATTAGCCCAATATCGATTTGCTGCCCCACGGGTATAGCAAGTCATTAATTCAGAATTACAAACTAGATTTTTTGATAAAAAGTGGAAATTTTATGTATCAGTAACGGACATGGTGAAGATATCATCGCTGCCCGTATCTGCATTGAACTAGAAAAGTTAGGGTTTTCAGCGATCGCCTTGCCGCTTGTGGGTGTGGGACATGCCTATGCTAAGGCAAATATTCCGATCGTCGAAAAATTTACACAGTCAATGCCATCGGGGGGATTTGTCCGTATGGATAGCCGTCAGTTAGCCCGTGATGTCAAAAGTGGACTGGTGGGTCTAACTCGGAAACAATTGGGCTTTGCATGGAAATGGTCTCGCGAAAAACGTAAAAGCAATCGGCTAATTTTAGCGGTAGGTGATATTGTGCCATTGCTATTTGCATGGTTACCATCCCAGTTTGGCGGTTGTAATTTTGTATTTGTTGCCACAGCCAAGTCTGAATACTATTGGCGCGATCGCAAAAGTAATTTACCCCATGTCAAAAAGCCTTTTGGTGGATCAATCTTTTTCCCTTGGGAACGCGCATTGATGAATAGCGATCACTGCAAGGCAGTATTTGTCCGAGATCTGCTAACTGCGGAGATCTTAAATCAAGATTTTAAACTACCAGCGGTTTATCTCGGTAACTCGATGATGGATGGGCTAGAACCGAAGGGGCTTAGTTTTGGTATTGGTGAAGATGAATGGGCGGTAGCGATTTTACCTGGTTCACGATCGCCTGAAGCCTACGAAAACTGGATGACCTTGATGCTTTGTGCTCAAGTTGTTTCCCGTGCGATTCCCCATAATGTACATTTCTTAGTGGCGATCGCCCCAGATTTGGATATGGAAGTCATCGGACAGAGCATCATTCAAAAGGGTTGGCTACGCATTGATGAGACTACTTTTAAGGTACAGAATGCGCGACTAATTCTCTTACAAGATGGCTTTAGTGATTGTCTCCATCAATGTCATTTAGGTTTAGCAATGGCAGGAACTGCGACGGAGCAGATGGTGGGTTTAGGCAAGCCTGTAATTACGATCGCAGGAAATGGGCCTCAATTTACACGCAAATTCGCCGAAGAACAAGCGGACTTATTAGGATGTTCGATTAACTTGATCGAAAAACCTGCTCAAATTGCCGATGTGCTCAATGAGATTTTGCAAGATCCTGATTACTTTCAAGCAGTAAGCCGCAATGGTGAGGAGCGTATGGGGCAAGCAGGAGCATCGGCACGAATCGCTAAATATATTAGCGATTTAAGCTAAAGTCAATTTTTCGCCATTTGCGCCGCGCTTCGCGCGGCGCAAATGGCTATATCGATCACGTTAAGCTAAGAAACTCGCTCCAAAAAAATAAAGCCTAAAAGTAAGCTGGTGATATTAGTAAGTAAACTGAGCAATCCAGCTTGCTTTAAGGATAATTGCCCCAAACTAAGAGTGCAGATCAACCATGCTTCATAGACTACCGCAAAAACTTCAGAAATTGGCAACGTAAAACGATAGGGAATTCCTTCAGCGATCGGAATGCGATTTCCGTAACCAAACCACAGAGCGATAAAACCGCCGAGAATATTCATGCCGATAAAGATCAGCAAAGAGAAGAAAACAATTTTTTTAGAGGAAGCTTGGCGCTTTTCATACATAGCCAAACCATAGAACATAGCTACAAATAAGGAGCTAATTCCAAAGTACCTTCCTAAGAGAATTTGAAATGGTTCCAAAGATGGGAAAAATGACCAAACTACTGGATAGCTAAATAGATTGACCATCGCGATCGTCATCAATACTCTTGAAATCTTTTGCTGGGATGCTTTGCGCCACCACAGCCAAATTGCACCTACCAATAGTTCAGAGGTAATTGTCAGAAGCCATCCAGTCAAAAACATCTGACTTGTATATTCTTGAACAGGCGTTAAAAGGAAATATGCAAGTTTGTCCTCTTCTTGAGTTATCTGCAAAGAATCTTGAGCGACTTGTACTTGCCAAACTCCACTATGGGGAAACAATGCAGTTCTCTCTCGCGCATCTTTTAATATGGGAGGGCTTAGACGCAAGCGATCGGCGAACTGACCAATTAGCCTAAACCATCTATGGGGATCATCTTGCAGTTTAGTTTTATCTGTTGAGAAAGTATTAACCAGATCGCTAACCAATAAGCAGCGATCGCTAGCACATTTAAATTGATAGCTTTTATCTATGTTCAAGGCAATGGCTGGGGATTTTAAACAGCCTACATCGCGGCATTCACCATGTTGAATAAACAACCTTGGCTGCTCACAGGTAGCTGTACTACATTCAGCTATCTGTATGCCTTGCAGGGTTTGTTGACCCAATGGATAAGAGAATTTGAACCAGTTCATTGGTGGTGGAGGTGGAGCATTAGCGCTTGCAGTCGAAGCGAATAAGACAATCATGGCGATCGCCAAAACTCCGATCAATTTCGACAACTTCCATTTCATAGATTCATAGTCAAGTTTTGCTAAAATCAGAACTTCCGAAACTCAAAAGAAAGTTGCTAAGCAACTTTCTTTTGAGTATAACGATCTCACGAGAATAAATCTTTAAGAAAAAGTGATATCTCTGCGCGTTCACTAACATTAAAGAAGTCAAGGGGAACCACTCCATCTAAGTGACGACTAACTACACCAAAGCCCAATCTTGCTCTGCGATAAGTCATCACCAGTGGGCTGTTAGCTGGTAAAGGGAATCTTAACCAAGCATCAAAGCTCGGAGCCTGCGCCATGCGATCACTCATTGCTTTGACGATCGCTGCTGAACGCTCATCAGGTAAACTTCTCGACGCAAATACATAGGCGCGTTCTAGTAACTTATCTCGCAAATTAGGATTTAACCATGCCGAAATGATCATTTCTAAAGGAGTTTGGGGATTTTGCTTGACTGATTGCAAAGCGTTGGTGTCATTGGCGATCGCCTTAGCAAGGAGAACTGCGGTGGGGTTACCTGTCTGCTTGAGTTCATCAACTGCATTAGGATTACCATTCCACCATCGTAAGGCGGCAAGATGCATTGCTTTTTGGGAATTACTACGATAGCTAGTTTCTAGATTAGCTAATACTTGCGGATAAAGACTCTGAAAAGATGAATCTTTCCAGATTGGGCTAGTCATAAAAATAGGATCATTCATTACTTCCTTTGTCATCGCTGCGATCGCTTCAGGCTCTTTCCCTTGACGCAATAGACTGATACCTAAACCAAAGGAAAGCGATCGCTTATTAGGAACAAGTTCTAAACCACGGCGGAAATAAGCTTCTGCCGCTTGAGCAGAAGTGAGATCAGCTTGGCGAAGGCTCAGCCAAGCAGCAGCGTTATACCCTGCTTCGTTATAAGGATTAGAGGCGATCGCTGTTTTGATCCATGTCAAGCCTTCTTTTTGCCATGCGGGGGATTGCGGTAAATTCGGATATTCGCCCGCGAGATCCGCTAAATTCCAACCCAACTGATAGGAATAGTAAGGCTCCCAAGGAGCAAGTTGATGTGCGAATTTAAGTCGATCTTGGAACTTGTCAACGGCGGCGATCACTTCAGGCAAAAACTCTGGGTTGGCGGCTGCTAAATCTGCTCTTGCTGTTGATAGATAAATAAACCCTACACTTGATGCTTGCCAAGCAGTATTCACAGGAACTAGCCATGCTATCGCTGCTCCCAAATAAACTGTGGCAATAATTGCTAACCAGAGGCGGGGCTGTTTTTGATTACCGAGACTAATTAACTCCCCTGTATGTACTTGCCCTAAATAAGCGAGACAAGCAAATACAATTACCAAACTGCCGCTAATGGCAGGCACATCAAGCTGATAGTCAGTAAGCGCTAACATGCCATAGCCAATCAGACTACCGAATAAGCCATAGGATATCGCCTGTGTTTCTGGATTAGCTCTCCAACTAGGGGATCTGTGCAATTTGATAAATAGAGAAATAATTGCAATCAGCAAAAAAACAAAGGTAATCACAGCACCGATTCCTAGCTCTGCCCAAAGATGCACAGGGGTGCTGTGTAACTGAAATAAAAGCTCAGCTTCACGTCCCGCCCATTGAGGACGATATTGCTGATAGAGCATGACAGCCGAGCCTGCACCTGCACCAAATAGCCAATGCTCTAAGCCAATCCGCCAACCCACATCAGCCGCGATCGCTCTGAATAGTAACTCGCCCGACCCTTGAGTAGGATTAGCAAAACTAGAGATTAGTCCTGATATAAGCGATCGCAAGCGATTATTTGTAGAAATTAAAAATGCTACCAAAGTGATCGCCCCACCACCGCCCAAAACAACTAAACCACGATGGCTACGACTGCGAACTAAAGCCACGACAATTCCATACAAAACAATTGCCCCCAGTCCTAGAAATCCACCCCGTGAACTGGTGGTATACAAATCAATTAACCCTAATCCGATCGCCGTTAACCATAGCGATCGCCATATTCCTGTCTGCGCGATCGCCAAACTCGCAAAAATCGGCAAAACTAGCACCAAAAATCCTGCCACATAGTTTTGATGTCCGATTGGAGCCCAATTGCGAGACTGCAAATCCGAAAAATCATAACTAAGGTTTAGCCCCCATTGATTAAGCTTGGCAAAATTAGCCAATTGTGGCAGCCATGATCGGGTGGTCCACAAAAATAAACTGGCAATAATTACTGCAAATCCTAATAAGCCCTGAAATCGTAAAATTTTGGATAATTGCAATCTCGAATTCTTGGGGAGTGCAGTTTCGACATTTGAATCGACATGCAAAAAGTTGTTCGTCACATACAGCGCCATAAAATAGCCAAATGCAGTCAGGCTATACCACATACCCTGATTTGGGAACCGTGAAAACATGGTCGATAAGCACAGTGTTACGAATCCCGCACCAACCGCCCAGTCCAAGCCACTACCTAATAAATAAAATGATTTCTCACGTCGCCATAGATTTAGTAAGCCTGCGATCGCAAAACATAGCAAGCCAACTTGCCACAGCAACACCCAAGGAAAAGTCACCATCTGGGTACTACTATCAGGGAGCAACGTGAATAAAATATAGGCGGCGATGCCTAATTGGACGATTAACCGACCTGTACTCATAAAAATCAATACGAAAAATCCTAAAAAGAGATATTATGGCGATCGCTGATACTTAGCAACTTATGAACGAGGTTCCTCTTTTTCTTGATCCTACTGAAAAATTGAAATGTGAATCAATTGCTAAAGCAATGTCCTCTAGCAATAGTCCTGAAGAGTTGTTAAAAATTTTTTTAACCAGTTTAGGCGATCGCTTAGATGTCAATCGTGTAGCAATTTATCAGTTTACAAATCAAGGCGAGGGGATTGTATTAGTAGAAGCAATTTCTCCAAATATTCAAAGCATAAAAAATCAAACCTTTCCAATTTCTTATTTTGGAATAGATTCTCTCCAAAACTATCCACGCGATCGCCCTGTAGAGCTATCAAATGTCGCTCAAATGCGTGAAATATATAGCGTCCATCAAAGTTGGCAAACCACTCAGGTTAAAGCAATGATGTCAGCGCCAATTTTGTTTGATTCATTGACTGCAATTAATCAAATCTGGGGCTTAGCATTTGTCCAACAATGCGATCGCATTAGACAATGGCAGCCTCAAGAAGCTTATTTTTTATCCGAGTTATCTCAAGTTTTAGGCCAATGTTTACAATCTTGGGAATTAAGTTTGCGATCACCCACATTCTTAAAATCATCACTTACCAGTAATCTGCTTTTTGATGAGCCCTTTGAACCAGAAGACTTTACAGCCAGACGATTAGAGCTATCTAAAGAGCTAAAAGTAGCAGAAGTACAGTCAGAGACGACCATTGATGGTATATCCCTATCTAATAACTTCATTTTGTCTGATGATGAAGAGAATGAAATATTAGATAGAAGTCGTATTAGAAATAATAACATTTCTATCAGTCAAGCCATTAATCTGGCGATGCAAAAACTAGAACAAAAAGACTTATATAGCTCTAGTCCTTATCCTCGTGTTTTTGCTGCCATAGATATGCCCCAAGATATCTACGGTGTTGATTCGGAATCCGCAACTATAGAGGATGTACTGGAAAGTTGTGCACAAGATGCAACTCAAGCCCAGCCCCAGACAGAAGTTGATTATTTGCAACAACGAGTTGGTGAACTAATCGAAAATATGCAGCAAAAATTAGAAGAAATAGCCGAGCTTCAGAAACAAGTACAAGATTTAACCGTGTCCCAGCAAGAATTTCGGCGAATATTGCTAGATTTACAATCTAAAGACTTAACCCAAAACATTAAAGATGCAGTCATTGAAGTATATCAATCCTTAACTCCCAAGCAATAAAAATCGAGAAAGTATCGCCCTGCGATACTTTCTCGATTTTTATTGATCGTAAGGAGAATTTAATTGCGGGTGACAACTGCCTCAATATGGGCAGTTTGCGTTTTTACATTTGTAGTTGCATCAACTTGGCTCTCAACAGAGGCGATCGCCCAACGCAGTGGTTCACCATGTTTGGCTAGTTCTTGCTCAACAGTTTGCGCGATCGCTTCTTGATTTTCATTAATCTCAATTTCTGCAGTAATAAAATGGGTAGTCATTGCACTTGCTCTTTTGATTTATTTGATTTGATAGTTGTGTGGCGGCTGTGCTGCAACACAATTTTAGTTAATAGATAGAATTGTATAGTGCATAGAATTGTATAGTGCATCGAACCACGCAAAACCTGCCAAAAATCATAAGATGAGTGGCGGCGCAAAGCACCGCCACTCATCTTCAACAAAACTGGCGACAGCTATACATTCACTGCTAGACTAAACAAAAGAAAAATTTAACGATTAGCACACTTATTGAATCGATGCCTCAAGACACTGTAGCGACTGTTTCGACTTCTGCACTCAAGATCACCACAGACGAAGCTCTCACCATTTATGAAGACATGGTGCTAGGGCGTACTTTCGAGGATAAGTGCGCGGAAATGTATTATCGCGGAAGAATGTTTGGGTTTGTGCATTTGTATAACGGTCAAGAAGCCGTTGCTACTGGTGTCATCAAAGCAATGCGACCCGATGACTATGTATGCAGTACCTACCGCGACCATGTTCATGCACTTAGCGCAGGGGTCACCGCCAATGAAGTCATGGCAGAACTGTTTGGTAAAGAGACAGGATGCAGTAAAGGTCGTGGCGGCTCAATGCATATGTTCTCAGCTAAGAATAATTTTTTAGGGGGATATGCTTTCGTTGCCGAGGGAATTCCTGTTGCATCGGGTGCAGCATTTCAGTCCAAATATCGCCGCGAAGTGATGGGTGATCCCAATGCCGATCAAGTAACGGCTTGCTTCTTTGGAGATGGCGCAAGTAATAATGGTCAATTTTATGAAACCCTAAATATGGCAGCTTTGTGGAAGTTGCCAATTATTTTTGTGATCGAAAACAATGATTGGGCGATCGGCATGAAGCATCATCGCGCCACTTCAGATGTAAGAATTCATAAGAAAGCTGGAGCTTTCGGGATGCCTGGCTTTGAAGTTGATGGGATGGATGTGTTATCAGTGCGTGAATATGCTCAAGAAGCAATTCGTCGCGCCCGTGCTGGTGAGGGACCAACAGTTTTAGAATGTATGACCTATCGCTTTAGAGGTCACTCTCTGGCTGACCCTGACGAGTTACGCAGCAAGGAAGATAAGGATAAATGGTTTGGTCGCGATCCGATTAAAATTTTTGCGAGTCGTGTGCTTGAGCATGGCTTGGTAGAAGAAAGCCAGTTGAAAGCGATCGACAAAAAGATCCGTGACGAGGTCGAGGAATGTGTCCGCTTTGCGGAGACATCGCCTGAGCCAGATCCCAAAGATCTATTTCGCTATCAATTTGCAGAAGATGAGTAAAAAAAGGGGCGCTAAGCGCTCCTTTTTTTTATAAAACTTACAACGGGATATTTGAGCTTGCTCCCAATCAACATCCAGCATGATTGCGTTGGAAAAATCACAATTAACTAGAGAGGCTTTGTGAAAAGAGGCTTTGGTTAGATCGGCATACTGAAATTTTGTGCCTTTAGTTGTGCGTGACGTATTGATTGTGAGGCGAAATAAATACAAACTGCCAAAAATTTGTAATGGCTCGATCGCTAAAAATATTAATAGGGCTGTAAAAACATTAAACCTCAATGAACTTGCGATCGCATTAAATGCACCAGCAACTAATATTTTGCTGAATGTTGAACCAAAGAAACCAGTCACAAAAGCTATAGTCAGGGAAATGGCAATGGCTGTCAAAGTGCCTTTTTTACCTGATATCACAAAACTAGCTGTGAAAGCGATCGCAAAACTAACGGCAAACACCACGATCTCCACAATGGCAACCCAATAAACGGTTTCACGATTGACAAACTCTAAACCAAAAATGAAAGCAATCACAAAGCAGATCAGCAATATGGTGGCAATCATTGCCGTCCCCGCAAACATTAGCGCCATCACAAACGAGACAATCCCAGCGATCACTGTTTGACGTTGGCTCGTTCCAGCCCGCACATTAGCAAAATTGGCAGCTTTAAGTTGAGAGCGATAAAAATTGCATCCACGAATATCTGCGCCGCTAAAGTCAGCACCGACTAGATTTTTACTTTTGAAGGAGCGATCGCGCAAATCTTGATTTGCAAAGTTAAGACTTTGACCCATAGCGCCTGTTACAAGCTAATAAAGTTAGATAGGTTTACACCTCTCTAATCCTATGAATTTTAACGTGAATTCGATGTAGCCATTTACGCCGCGCGAAGCGTAGCGCAAAATGGGAAAAATCGCACTTTCATTTTTACCATTTTGCGCGTTCGTCGAATTGACGTAATTTTAAGTCAATTCGCCCAAGGTTGGCTTAGAAATATGTGGAAGTCCCCAGCCTAACTTTTCGCGCAGGACTTTAAAAAACTCGCCCTTCTGTAAGCGGATAAACCTTGCTGGATATTGCGATCGTTCCACCTCAACGCGATATTCTGGATAGATATAGCATCCAGCATTACCATCGACAACTAACACTAAACGATGACGATTAGCGGGTGTGACGATCGCCTTCTCGGTATTGGCAAAAACTAAAGCCCGTGATGCCATGGAATGAGCACAAATGGGAATAAGCTGAAATACGGGAATTCCTGGCTCAATCACGGGACCACCTGCGGAAAGTGCATAGGCAGTTGAGCCTGTAGGTGTGGAAATAATTACCCCATCTGCTGCAATATCGACGGGTAGGTGACGACCAATCTGCACCTCAAAATGACACATACTAGTCAATGGTTCACGATGCAGTACCATTTCGTTTAACGATAGGGCTTCCCAAAGCAAGCCTTGGCTATCGTAGACACGCACCGTCATCATCGATCGCTGCTCAACCACATATTGTCCCTCGACAACTTGGGCGATCGCTTCCTCCCATTCAGTTAAATAGGTTTCTGTTAAAAAACCCATATGTCCTGTATTCACATTTAATACTGGCAGACCAAGTGGGGCAATTTGCCGACAGGCTGATAATACTGTCCCATCTCCGCCTAAAGCCACTACAAACATGACCTCACGATCAAAATCTAATGGCACTAAGCTCTCGATTAAGGTGTGGCAAACAGGAGCGTCTGGCTTGCCATAGCCCAAAATGCCACCATTGCCTGTCGCCATCACAGTCTGGATGCCGCGCTTCTCTAGCCACAACTTCATATCCAAGGCTACACGCTTAGCGACAGGTTTTGAGTCGTTGTAAATAATTCCGACTTTTGGCACGCTCAATGACTACCTAGATTATTTCAAAAATTTTTGTCAGTTTTGTAATTATAGCCTTTAGCTCTTGGCTTTTAGCTTGTGATAAGTTGTGGAAATATTAAAGTTTATTCAGCATTTATTCAGTAGTCTCTATGGACTGCTACAAGTTTTTGTACTAGTAGCCAGCAATTCTCATTATTAAAATAGGTTTTTTGAAAGCCCGCCGTTGGCGGGCTTTCAAAAAACCTATTTTGTTGTTTCCAGCGCCTTCGGCGCTGGAAACAACAAAATAGGTTTCATAATGAGAATTGCTGACTAGTAGCTTTATCTTTGTAATGTCTGCTAAACGATTCTTACCATTTTCCGCCAATTTTGGTGGTATGGCAAAGTCAGACCACCAAAATTCGCTTTCTTACTGCACAGTCTGATCGCGTTGATATGCCCAACTAGCAAGCAAACCAAAAGCGCAACCCGTCCATAATAGCCAAACCACATGCAGCCAAAAATATCCGTCGTTGGGCTGCCCTGCTGACCACATCACCAGTTGTCCATAGTGATAGAAAGGCGAATAGGCGATCGCATCTTGAACAACCTGCGGAACAGGTAGAGGCAAACCACAGGTAAACAAGGCGATCGGAATAGCTAAACCAGCAATGGAATCCACACTTCTGGGATTGACTAGATAGCCTAAAGCCAAGCCGAAAATCGTAAATGGAATACTACCGAGCAGCAAACTTGTAAATTCTAGCGATCGCTGTAACAAAGACTGATCGATACCCAATTTCCAAGCCCCTAGCCCTAAAATTAGCAGCAGACTAACCGCCGAAATCACTAGCGACATCACCACCTTCGCGGATAGATAGGTAAAGGGATGCAAAGGCGTAACGCGCAGTAGCTTCAGCCAACCCTCGACCCGTTCGACCGCAACCCGCTTGCCCGTGCGCTCAAAGGCGATCGTCAGCAAACTCAATCCCGCAAAGAAAATTGCTCCCAACATACCTAAGCGCTCATCTGGTGGAAACAAAGCGATCGCACTAGAAAAGAGCAAGATCCCAATCACATAGGTGGGGGTTCGCCATAACTGTAGCGACTCTGCCCATAGCTGCGGCAAAAAACCTCGCATCAGACTGTCATTTCCATAGGGCTGGGTTGGGAAATTCTTTACCGTTGCGTTGTCAGACGCAAGGATTGCGTTCTCAGAGTTTGTCTTGGGCGAGGAATAGAACAACGGCACTCCACCTTTTGACATCCCTACTTGTTTTCTCTCAGTAATGGGATTGACTGTTTTTTGGGCGATCGCACTCTGGCGATCCTCATGAATGCGACCATGATCTAAAGTAATAGTTCTAGTTGCGAGGCTGATTAACTCCTTCCAGTCGGCTTGATTGTTCGTCACCATCAAAACGGTTTTACCTTGGGATACACAGAGGCGCAGTTGCTTCCAAAAGTCAGCATAACCCTCTGGATCGAGATTGCGTGTTGGTTCGTCTAATACCAGCAGATCTGGCTTTCCCGCCAAGGCTAAGGCAAACAACAGTCGCTGTTCTTGCCCACCCGATAGATTCGCCGCCCAGTCGTTGTGCTTTCCTGCTAAGTTCACAGTATTGAGAACCTCTTCGGTAGAAAGCGCATCGGGATAATAACTACGCACCAGATCGATCAACTCTTTAACCGTCAGATTCTTGGGCGGACTCACCTTCTGTAACATTACACCTACGCGCGACTTCGCTGATGGCAACAGTGGCGATCGCCCCAACAGCATTGCTACCCCAGTATCTGGTTGTAATAAGCCGAGAATGACGTTGAGCAAAGTGGTTTTACCCGCGCCATTCGTGCCACGCAGGACGATAAATTCTCCTTGGCGAACAGTCAAACTGATCTTTTGGAGAATAGATTTCTGTCCAAAACGTTTAGAAACATTTTGCAGTTCGATAAAGTGCATGATTTCCGTGCTTGCATAGTCAAAAACTTTAGCGGTTTTGATTTTGCACTAGGCAAAATCAAAGGTATCAATGCATGAATTGGCTGACGATCCAACCAACTACAAATCCTGCACCAACTGCCACCATCACGGAGGTTCCAAACGCCGTAGTTAGTACAAGTACAGTGGCGGCGCTGGCTCCTAGAGCCAAGATTACAGGTACAGTAGCCACTGGTGCGATCGGATTGCAGCTACTAAAACTCAAGATGCAGTTGTTACTTCCTTTATTCGCAAACAAAAACATGGTCAGCACTAGTACGCCAATTAATCCAGCCACAAGGAGGCGATTGCCAGATAAAGCTGCCCAACGCGCCGATAGTTCTGATAGGAGCGAAGTACTTTGAGCATCATCAGGTACAGCGACATTTTTTGCCTGTAGTTCGGGTGATGGGGCTGCAACTTGGGCGGGTTGAGTGGGCTGGACAGCTTTACTGGCTCCAGACAAGCTGGTATTCGGTTTGGATGAAGACTGCATAGATATACCTCGTGAGGTCGAAGTGATAACTTTTACACTTTACGAGACGCTTGCTGATTTGATGAAAAATTTAACGAAAAACCACACTGCTACACCAATACCAACCGTGACGATCGCGGGTGCTCCTGCCACAGCAGAGACGATCGCTACGGCTGTGCCAGATACAACGCCAATGGTATTGGGGTTGATGATGTCGCTAGTTGGGTGATCGCGGCTAGCAGAAACACGAGGATCTTGTGGCTTAGAACTGGTGCGATCATTGCGATCGCTATGGGTTAACCATTTAACAATGGGCGATCGCGCCACAATATCGTGCTCCTTTTTTAGTTGGCACTTGGCAGGCAATGTGTCGCTCCAAGCGATGATCGGTGCACAGGAATGTTGAATTTTCCAAGTAATCCCACCTAGTAAAAGCGTTCACAGCAAAAATAGAACCCAGACAATGACTTTTGTCGCAATCACTTGTCTAGGTAGAGATTGTGGTGCTTCTACAACAGGTTGCATGGCTTAGGGCTGTGGTTTGAGTTGCCCTAAATCATAATCGCAATCTTATTCTTTTGAGTCGCGATCGCCATTTCCTTAACAAAAACTTGTAAATTCTAAACCCGAATAAAAGCAGGGTTCTAGTACGGTCTATTTAAGCTTTAAGGGATACAGAATAAATTTTGAAAGTGGCGCGAAGCGCTACTTTCAAAATTTATTCTGAGTTTTAAGTTAGCGCAAAGCGCTGTATAATCAGAGTCAAAAACTGATAGGAGTAAAAAATAAAATATGAATTACTTAGCACATCTATTTCTAGCTGAAGAAAATGACGAAGCAAAATTAGGCGCTCTGCTAGGAGATTTTGTTAAAGGAACTATAATAAATAAGTATACTAAAAAAGCAGAGAGAGAAATACAAATACATAGAAAGATAGACTTTTATACTGACAATCATTCAATAGTTAAAGATGCTAAAAAACTATTGTCAGTTGAGAAAAGAAAATATGGAAATATAATACTAGATGTGTTTTACGATCATATGCTTGCTCAAAAATGGCAAGACTACAGCAAGATAAGCCTAGAAAAATTCACTAAACAAGTATATTCAATCTTATTAAGAAATATAGATGTTTTGCCAGATAAGCTAAGAGATATAGCCCCGATAATGATTGAGCAGAATTGGTTAGCCTCTTATCAAGAGTTTAGTGGCTTTGAAATGGCAATCGCTCGAATCTCAAAGCGATTGAGACAAGAAAATATGTTGATGGAATGTATTGCCGAAATAAAGACTAATTACTCTTCTATTGCTTTAAGTTTCGATACCTTTTTTCCTCAGCTTATGGATTATGTTGATCAAGAGAGAATATTGCTAGATAGGACTTGCTGAACTAGAGCCTATGTCCCTAAGAGCGATCGACACACGCTTCTAGTTTGCTTAGATACTTAATACAACTTTACGAGCGATCGCTATACAATAGTGTTTTGTTGGTCTGGTCTGTCAAACAATGAGCGAGAGCATACAGGGTGTAATCAATTCCGCTAATCAAGTGCCCAATCAAGTGCCCAATCAAGTACAGTTTCTTGATGAATTTGAAGTAGTTGTCGTTGGAGCAGGACATGCAGGTTGTGAAGCTGCTCTCGCTTCAGCACGCATGGGCTGTAAAACTTTACTACTTACTCTCAACCTCGATCGCATTGCATGGCAACCCTGTAACCCCGCCGTTGGTGGACCTGCTAAGTCTCAACTCGTCCATGAAGTCGATGCCCTCGGTGGCGAAATTGGCAAAATCACCGATCGCACCTATTTGCAAAAACGCATCCTCAACAGTTCACGGGGGCCCGCAGTTTGGGCATTACGAGCGCAAACCGACAAACGCGAATATGCTGCGGAAATGAAAGCTGTGGTTGAGAATGAGCCAAATCTCTCCGTTCGCGAAGGAACTGTCATTAACGTTTTGCTAGATCCTAACCAAGCAATTGTTGGTGTCGAAACTCAATTTGGCGTGGGCTACGCTTGCAAAGCCGTCATCCTGACCACAGGCACATTTCTCAATGGCAAGATCTGGGTGGGCAATCGCTCCATGTCCGCAGGTCGGGCTGGAGAATTTGCGGTCTCAGGACTTACAGAAACTCTCAATGCCTTGGGATTTGTCACCGATCGCCTCAAAACAGGCACACCAGCACGAGTCGATCGCCGCAGCGTAGACCATAGCAAAATGGAAGTGCAACCTTCGGATAGTGAGCATAATTGGTTCAGTTTCGATCCGAGTGCATGGGTGGAACGCGAACAAATGAATTGCTACTTAACTCGTACTACTGCCGAAACCCATCGGATCATTCGCGATAATCTGCACCTTACACCTGTCTATGGCGGCTTTATCGATGCCAAAGGTCCCCGTTACTGCCCAAGTATCGAAGATAAAATTGTCCGTTTTGCCGACAAAGAGAGTCATCAGATTTTTATAGAGCCAGAAGGTCGGACGATTCCTGAGCTTTATATTCAAGGCTTCTCAACGGGAATGCCTGAGAATATTCAATTACAAATGTTGAGAACTCTCCCTGGACTCGAAAATTGTCATATGCTCCGTGCTGCCTATGCCGTCGAATATGACTATATTCCAGCGACTCAGTGCTATCCCACTTTGATGACGAAGTTGATTGAAGGGCTGTTTTGTGCGGGTCAAATAAATGGAACTACTGGTTACGAAGAGGCGGCGGCGCAAGGGCTGATCGCTGGAATGAATGCGGCTCTATTTGCGAATGGTAAAGAGATGGTGGTGTTACCTCGCGCCAGTAGCTATATCGGTACGCTGATTGATGATCTCTGCACAAAGGAATTGCGCGAGCCCTATCGGATGTTGACCAGTCGTTCCGAATATCGCTTGATTTTGCGATCGGATAATGCCGATCGCCGACTTACTCCAATTGGACGCGAGATTGGCTTAGTCGATGATCGTCGTTGGCAATTGTTCTGCGATAAGCAAGAGCGCGTTTATGCGGAAGTAGAGCGTTTGAATGGAACTCGAGTTAAGGAAAAGGATGAGCTTGGACAAAGAATTACGGCTGAGACAGGGGAAATAATTCGTGGCGCAATCACGCTTTCGGATCTGTTGCGTCGTCCTAAGTTTAACTATGCAGAATTGATTCACTATGGTTTAGCTGATCCAAATTTGAATCGTTTTGAACGTTTGGCTGCGGAAATTGAAGTAAAGTATGTCGGCTATATCCAACGTCAAGAACATCAAATTGATGAGGTTGCTAAACATAGCGATCGCAAGTTACCAACGGATATTGATTACAATGCGATCGAGACTCTTTCTAAGGAATCAAGAGAAAAGTTGAGCAAGATTCGTCCGATGACAATCGGACAGGCTAGCCGTATCGGTGGGGTTAATCCTGCGGATGTGAATGCTTTGCTGGTGTATCTAGAGATTCAGCATCGGATTGCTGCGAAGACAAGATAATTAATTTTAGCGATCGCCAATTACACCATGACTCAAGAACCAGAAAGGCAACCTAATTCTATGTGAGGTCGATAAAGTAAAGCGGCTGAAGCCACCTTACTTTATATGTGTTAACGCATCGATTCACGATGAACCTTTACTAATTTGATCTCATCTTCTTCGGCAAGATACTTATTCATCATATAGACCACATACTCAGGCTTGAGATTGCTATCAGGCTTACAACTTCCCATGAAATGAATTTTAGGGAATTCAGGATCAGGGTTAATTACATTGATCGTGAACAGGCGATCACGCAATTCCAACATTTGATTGCGTCCCGATTTCGAGACTTTTGGCATTTGGATGGAAGTAGCCGCCAGCACACAATAACTTGCACCTTCCAATAGGTCCATAATATCCGCCGCATTGCGTTCCTTAGCCGTAATGAAAGCACAAGTAAGCGTATATTCGGCAACCTCGAGCATCGCATCCAGCGCAGGTGCATGAACAGGCACTTCCTCGATCGCATAAATTGGCAAATCTGCATCAAGTTCTGCTTTGAAGCGTTCTTGAAATTCTGCAATTGGCATAGTTGCTGTTAGCTCAAAATCCACAAATTCAGCACTGCTAGTTTGACCAAGCGGCAGAGCCTTAGCGATAGAAATACGTGGTAAGGGATTGAAGCCTTCAGTATAAGCAATGGGCAGAGCCGCACGCCTAGCAGCACGCTGAAAGAATCGATGTAGGTCTAGATGAGAAATTAAACTCATATCGCCTAATTTGCCAAACTTGAGGCGGATGCGTTGGACTCTGGGCGGTACTATAGGCTTCTCTAGGGAAATGGGCGGCACTTCGGGTGGTGGAATTACTTCGTTATGTCCAAACTCAGGGCCACAAACTCCACAATGAGAACAACCACCAAAGGAACAATCTGGTACGATCTGAGCCGCGATCGCCCTTTCCCAATCTTCGATCAGCCATTGTTTATCGATCCCCGTATCAATGTGATCCCAAGGTAAAGCATCCTCCATTTTTAACGATGGGGCATCCCAAACCAGATCGGCTTCGGAGATCGCCTGTGTCCATGCACCAAAAGCTTTTTCGGTATTTTCAAACCATGAGTCCATACCTGCACCCAATTGCCATGCGCGATACAGCACTTTACCCAAACGGCGATCGCCTCGCCCAACAAAGTCCTCCATCGCACTGATGCGAACCTCTGTATAGTTCACCTTTACTCCACTGAGGCGACGGAACTCTTTGCGAAGTAATTGCTGCTTGCGGACAAACTCACCACTAGAAACAGTAAACCATTGGAAAGGTGTATGGGGTTTAGGCGTGAAGTTAGAAATAGTCAAGTTAAACGAGATTTTCTTCCTTCCCTTTTGCGAACATTCATTTTGGAGCCATTCCACTGTATTGACAATACCAATCACATCTTCATCGGTTTCCGTCGGTAAGCCAATCATGAAATAGAGTTTGACCTTATCCCAGCCTTCGACATAGGCAGTTTTTACCCCTTGCAATAGCTCTTCATCGGTCAAGCCCTTATTGATCACATCCCGCAAGCGCTGGGTTCCTGCCTCTGGCGCAAAGGTCAGTCCCTGTTGACGACCATCGCCACTACGAAGCATATGCGCTATATTCTCATCAAAGCGATCGACTCTTTGGCTAGGTAATGAGAGGGTCACATGTTCATCTTTGAAGCGATTCTTGATCTGTACGCCTACCGATGGCAATGCAAGATAGTCAGAACAGGAGAGAGAAAGCAAAGAGAACTCATTATAGCCAGTTTCTCTGATCGCTCTCTCAATCGTATCCACCACTTTTTCAGGTTCAACATCACGGGCAGGACGGGTAAGCATTCCTGGTTGGCAAAAACGACAGCCGCGCGTACATCCACGCCTGATTTCGATCACAAGGCGATCGTGAACGGTTTCCACTAGGGGAACTAAGCCGATACTATGCTCTGGCATTGGTGTAGCCACTCGCCGCAATGCACGGGGAGAAACGTCGCTACGGTTAGGAGCGATCGCGCCTGTCTTCTCATCCATGTCATAAAATGCTGGCACATAGACTCCATCAACTTCATTGGCAAGTGCCAAAAGAGTCTCATGGCGATCCTTCCCTGCTAATTTGCAAGCTTTGAGAACTTCGCCAATCTCAGGTAACAATTCTTCACCATCACCAAGGGCAAAGAAATCAAAAAAGTCGGCATAGGGTTCAGGATTAGAAGTAGCGGTTTGTCCCCCTGCAAAGATTAATGGGCATTCCTCAATACTTAATTCACCCCTTTCTTGCCATGTCATAGGAATATTGGCAAGGTCAAACATTTCCAATACATTGGTTGCGCCCAGCTCATAGCTAAGGCTAAAGCCTAAAATGTCAAACTCCCGCAGCGATCGCTTAGATTCCACCGCAAATAACTCTGTCTGAGTTTCTCGTAATTTTGCTGAGAGATCAGGCTCAGGGAGATAGGCGCGATCGCAAAGTTGCCCATCTTGAGAGTTAATAATGCTGTAAAGGATGATATGTCCCAAATTTGACGCGCCCACCTCATAAATTTCAGGATAGGTGAGTGACCAACGCACGATCGCCTGATCCCAAGGTTTATGCACTGCACCAAATTCGTTACCTAAATAACGAGCAGGTTTGAGGATTTCAGAATTCAGTAACTGTTCTACGGGTAAGGGCATGGTTTCACAGATATATGAACTAAACCTATTCTACATTTAGCGCGATCGCGATTCCAATATCACTGCCGCCACTGGTAAGGATGGGCGGCACGAAGCGCCGCCCATCCTTACCAGTGGCGGCAGTGATATTGGAATCGCGATCGCGCTAAATGTAGAATAGGTTTAGTTCATATATCTGTGAAACCATGCCCTTACCCGTAGAACAGTTAC
>JBJTVM010000665.1:0-1169 GCA_046081205.1 Pseudanabaena sp.
AGTGAATTAGAGATAGCCATTTGCGCCGCGCGAAGCGCGGCGCAAATGGCGCAAAATTGACGTTGGCTAAGCAATAGAATAACTACCAAGAATTTTCAGATTTTCGGTCACAGATTGCAGTTCTTGTAAGGCTTCACTGAAATTCGGATCATTGATCGCCGCTTCAATGTCGATGAAGAAAATATATTCACCCAGCGATCGCTTAGTAGGGCGTGACTCAATCCGACTCATGTTAATTTGGCGATCGGCTAATACTAATAAAGGCTTGACTAAGGCTCCTGGCATATTCCGTTTCAAGCTAAAGGCAAGGGATGAATGTGTACCTCTAGTGGTGGGTAAAGTGCGCCCGAGTACTAGAAAACGGGTGCAGTTATCAGGTTGATCGTTAATTGGATATTGCAGAATTGGTAAATCGTAAATTTCGGCGGCTCTTGGTGAGGCGATCGCCGCCACGGTCACATCTTGAGCCACAATATGCAAGCCATCGGTTGTAGAGTCACTAGCAATTTGCTGCACCGTGGGTAAATGATGATCCAACCATTGCTGACATTGAGCTAAACCTTGAGGATGGGAATAGACAACTTTAATATTGTCAAGACTTGATGCGCGGGTAATCAAAGCATGGGCGATCGGTAAAACGATCGCCTGTTGAATTTGCAAAGACCCCGACTGCCAGAGGCTATCGAGGGTCATAGTTACCCCCCCTTGAATTGAGTTTTCTACAGGGACAACGGCTACATCCACATTGCCAAGCTCAGCCGCATTAATCGCTTGGGGGATCGTGGGATAGGCACACATCCGCGAAGGATCATGCTCTAAGTCTGGATGGCAAAGCTGTAAATATTGCAAAGCTGCCATTTCTGAATATGTACCTGCGGGACCAAGGTAAGCAACCGTTGTCATGATTAGGATTTCGCAATTGGATAAGGAATCAGATTTTTGGTGGTACGGCGAAGCTGCACCACTAAAAATCTGGTTCTTTATTTTACTGTCCCTTAGAACTTATCATCCCCTATACCAAAGAGGATAGGCTTTACGTCACTTTGTTGGCTATAGCGATGAAAAAAATAGCTAGAACAAATCAAAACCCAGATAAATAAACGTTAGTTCTACTAAAGCGAAAAATTGGAACAACCCCCACCCCACCCCCCCCACCCTCCCCCCCCCCC
>JBJTVM010000666.1:0-8207 GCA_046081205.1 Pseudanabaena sp.
TTAGCAACAGGTCTAATTTGCAATGACTCCTATCTCCAAAGAACAAATGAGATCATAAAAAGGGGCTTAATCCCCTTGCCTGTGGCTACAAATAGCTCACAATGGAAAATTATTGGCGATCCTACAGAAGGCGCGTTATTAACTTTGGCAGGAAAAGCTAATCTTTGGCAGTCACACTTTACGCATTATTTCTCAAGGGTTGCGGAGATTCCTTTTACGTCTGAGCGGAAAATGATGAGCGTGATCACTACCATCAACAGTATGGGAGCCGAAGATACACCCGAAACCCTGCGAATGATCGCGGCTTTATTACCGAATGCGCCTTACTTTCTATTTTGTAAAGGTTCACCAGAGTTAGTTTTAAGTCGTTGTGATCGCATTCAAATCGATAAGCAAATTGGTTTAATTACGACTTCCTATAAAACGGCGATTAACATCCAAAATACTCTCCTTGCCTCAAAGGGAATGCGCGTGATAGGGTTTGCCTACTTGCCCTTAGCAAAATTACCAACAGAGGAAGAACTAGCAAATATCGAAAATAATCTCGTTTGGTTGGGCATAATTGGAATTCGAGACGCACTCAGGGCTGAAGCTGCTAAGGCTGTGCAAATCAGTCGTCAGGCGGGGATTCACACGACGATGATTACAGGCGATCATCAACTTACCGCCCAAGCGATCGCCCGTGACTTAAATATTTTTTATCCAGATAGCGATCGCGTTTTAACTGGTCAAGAAATTGAGTTGATGACCGATAATGAACTCACGACTCTATCTAGACAAACGGCAGTCTATGCCAGAGTTTCCCCTGAGCATAAACTAAGAATCGTCCAAGCATTACAGCGATGTGGTGAAGTGGTGGCGATGACAGGTGATGGCGTGAATGATGCTCCTGCACTCAAACAGGCGAATATTGGCATTGCCATGGGAATTACGGGAACGGATGTTTCTAAAGAAGCTAGCGATATGGTTTTGTTGGATGATAACTATGCGACGATTGTGGCGGCGACTGAGGAAGGACGCACGGTTTACGCGAATATCCGTCGATTTATCAAATATATTCTTGGTAGTAATGTCGGTGAAGTGATTGCGATCGCCTCGACTCCATTTTTAGGCGTTAATGCAGTTCCCCTCACACCTTTACAAATTCTATGGATGAATTTAGTTACGGATGGCGTACCCGCACTAGCTTTAGCTGTCGAGCCATCGGAGGCTGATGTAATGCAACGACCTCCTTTTAATCCCCAAGAAAATATTTTTGCGAGGGGATTAGGTTGGTATATCCTGCGAATTGGTGTTGTTTTTGGTTTGGAAACTATTTCCTTAATGGAACTTGTCTATAACTCTGGTAATCTCTCATGGCAAGAGCATTGGAAAACTATTACATTTACCACTCTCTGTATTGCTCAAATGGGTCATGCCCTCGCCTGTCGTTCTGATTCTAAACTGATCATTGAGTTAAATCCGATCTCCAATCCCTATCTGTTGGTTTCCGTGATTTTTACTACAATCCTGCAACTGGCGCTGCTCTACGTGCCAAGCCTACGACAATTTTTCGGAACAGATGCTCTTTCGGCTTCGGAGTTGGGTCTATGCTTTGGATTCAGTATGCTGTTGGTTTTGTGGGTGGAGTCAGAGAAAATCATCTTCAGGTTGTGGCGGAAGTCTCATCCTGCAAAAACTCCTGCAAAAACTCCTGCAAAAACTCCTGTAAAATCTCATTCCTAAACCAATGAAAAGAAAATTTCCTTGGTTGCGATCGCTACTTGTTTTAGGCTGTTTTGGGCTAGTGATTTCGTTCGTCGTTCCCTTACTCGATCGCATTATTCAAATCTATCAACTTGTCGCCACTTCATCCCCAATTTTAGGCGGCTTCGTAGTGCTGTTAGTAATGGGTTCATTGGCAGGCTTATTTTTGGTAATCTGGCGATATCTAAATCTGTTTCAATCTGAACCAACTCCACCCCGACCAATCCCTGAAGTTCCCACCGATAAGATCGAAGCTGCTCAAGATAGTCTCGAAGCCCTAGAGCGTCAAGTTGAGCAAATCCAAGATGAAGTGATGCGGCGATCGCTCGCTGAGCAAACTGAACAACTCAAAAAGAATTTCATTCGGCAGGAATTGCGGGTGGTGGTGTTTGGAGTCGGCTCCGCAGGTAAGACTTCTTTGGTGAATGGATTGCTCGATTTAGCACTTCAAGACCCTGAGGTTAGAGGAGAAGTCGGCGCAACTATGGGAACTACGCAGCTAGGGAAAGTCTATATGCCTGTGAAGTTTCCCAATCTCGATGTACCTGTGCAAATTACCGATTGTCCAGGAATTTTAGAAGCGAGTGCCTTGGGTAGCGATCGCGAACAGGAAGCTCGAAAAATTGCCACAGAAGCAGACTTGATTGTATTTGTAGTCGATGATGACTTACGGCGCTCAGAATATGAAGTGCTCAAAGCGCTCACCGAAATCGGCAAACGCACAATTCTTGCTTTTAATAAAATTGATCGGCTCACCAAAAGCGATCGCGAAATCATTCAGACCAGTTTGCGATCGCGAGTATTGGGCTTGATCATGCCCGAAGATGTCGTCGCGATCGCTGCCAATCCTAACGCGATGATCCTCGAATCTGGTGAAGTCGTTACACCTAAGCCCAAAATTCAGCCCTTGTTAGCCCGTATGCTCGACATTCTCAGCTATGAAGGCGATGAACTGGTGGCGGATAATGTGTTATTGCGATCGCAAAGACTTACAGAAGCTACTCGCGAAGCGCTATCTCAACAACAACAAGCAGAAGCCGAAAAAGTAGTGGAGAAGTTCCAATGGTTAGTAGTTGGTGTAGTATTTGCTACGCCTCTGCCCGTAGTCGATCTTCTTGCTACAGCCGCAATTAACGCACAAATGGTTGTAGAAATTGGGAAAGTCTACGGCTGTGAAATCAATATTGATCGCGGTAAAGAACTAGCAAATTCTCTCACCCGCACCCTTGTTAGTCTTGGCATAGTTAAAGGCGTAGTCCAAATTGTTTCCACTGTCATTTCTGTAACCGTCGTAGGACTAGTGCTGAAGGCGACGATTCAATCAGTGACGGCTGCCTATCTCACCCGCATTGCAGGCAAGAGTTTTATCGAATATTTCAGTCGTGATCGCGATTGGGGTGATGGTGGTATCGCCGAAGTAGTACAGCGTCAATTCCAACTAAATCGCCGTGATGAGTTTCTCCAAGTATTTGTCCAAGATGCGGTCAATCGAGTAATGGTTTTGGTCAAGAAAAATTAAACAAAATGCCATCATATGAATATACGCAACGCCAAAAAATCTACATGGATCGCTTTAGGTGCGAGTTTCACGATGTTCGCGGCAACGGGAATTGCTCTCGCTGTTACTAAAGCAAAATCAGCAGTTTGGTTACTTTTAGTTGAGTCAATCGTGATGATTTCTATCTCTCCTTTGGTTGGAGACTGGCTTAATGGATTAAAGAAGCAACGGAGACTAGAGGGATTTTGGAAGAAGTTTTTAGTTGTATTGCTCGTCACAGGCATAAATGCCATACTTGCAACTTTAGCGGTTCACCAAATGGCGATCGCCTATGATCATAAATCCCTTTCTCTTCAGAATTTATTTATCATCGGGTCTCTGGCTTGGTCTGTGGCTTGGTCTGTAGCTGGTGCTTGGGTTTGGATTTGGGCTTGGGCTTGGGCTATGGCTTGGGCTGTGGCTGTGGCTGGTGCTGTAGCTGGGACTGGTGCTGTTGTAGGGTCTGTGGTTGTGGCTGGGTCTGTAGCTGCGTCTGTGGCTGTAGCAGTGGCTGTGGCTGTGGCTTGGGCTAGTGAAGATCTAATTGAATCTGTTGGCAAGTGGAAAGCAACAATGATCCTTTTTGCGACTGGTTTGACGGCTTTGGGAGTTGGGTTGTTAGTTAAGGTTCTATTTGGGGGATAAATTTGCTATACATAGCGCTTAATATCTCCATAGGCTCTGTAGAAACCACCTCGCTGTGTGCTGACCTGATTCACCAATTTTGCCTGCGAGACGGATTCAGGAAGGGATACAGAAGAAATTTTGAAAGTGGCGCTTCGCGCTACTTTCAAAATTTCTTCTGGGTTTTAAGTCAGCGCAAAGCGCTGTATACGCTGCAATGGGCATCGTTGCGATATATTTGGAGGGGTATCTATGCCCGTTAGTTGTCGTCATGCCCAAATGGTTTAATACTGCTGGCCCTTGTCAAGCTGATATTCATTACATGCTGCCATCTACAGATCGGTTGCCTGAAATAGTGAATTTGATTGCCCAACGTAACTATTTCGTAATTCATGCGCCAAGACAGGTGGGCAAAACAACGGCGATGTTGTCTTTGGCTCAGGAATTAACTGCGAGTGGTCAATATACGGCAGTGATGTTGTCTTTAGAAGTGGGGGCAGCTTTTTCAGATGATTTGGGAGCAGCCGAACTAGCTATTTTAGGTGAGTGGAAGCAGTCAATACGGTTTCGTTTGCCTAAAGAATTGCAACCTCAAGAGTGGGGAGATGCAGAAGCAGGGGCAAGAATTGGCACAACCTTGAGTTGCTGGGCTGAGTTATCTTCTCGTCCTTTGGTAGTGTTTTTAGATGAAATTGATGCCTTGAGTAATGAAACGCTAATTTCTGTATTAAGACAAATTCGCTCTGGTTTTCCCAATCGTCCCAAGGGATTTCCGCAGTCGTTGGCCTTGGTGGGGATGCGCGATGTGCGTGATTATAAGTATGCTGCTGGTGGGAGTAATCGCCTAAACACTTCAAGTCCTTTTAACATCAAAGTGCGCTCCTTTACTTTGAGTAATTTCACACTTGAGGATGTGCGGAATCTTTACCAGCAGCATACGGATACGACGGGACAGGTGTTTACGCCTGAAGCGGTTGATTTGGCTTTCCATTTGACGCAGGGACAGCCTTGGTTGGTGAATGCGATCGCTAAGGAAATTGTGGAATATATTACGCAAGATCCTGCGATTCCGATTACGCCTGATTTGATGAATGAAGCAAAGGAGATTCTGATTAAGAGGCAGGATACGCATTTGGATAGTCTGGCGGAAAGACTGCGGGAAGATCGGGTCAGAGCGATCATTCAACCGATTTTGGCGGGTCAGGAACTGCCAGATGTGCCGCAGGATGATATTCGCTACGTTTTAGATTTAGGGCTTTGTACTAACGAAAATGGGTTGGCGATCGCTAATCCTATTTATCAGGAAGTACTTCCTAGAGTGCTTGCCTATGTAACGACTGCTTCTATTGGGTATCTTCAACCAATCTGGCTGAGTGAACAAGGTGAATTTTTTCCCAATCGCTTGTTGGAAGCATTTTTACTATTTTGGCGGCAGCATGGGGAACCTCTATTTAACAGTACGCCCTATCCAGAGATTGCGCCTCATATTGTTTTGATGGCATTTTTACATCGGGTGGTGAATGGTGGTGGCACGTTGGAGAGGGAATATGCGATTGGTTCGGGCAGAATGGATATTTGTTTGTGCTATGGGAAGGTGACTTTGGGAATGGAGTTGAAAGTATGGCGAGACAAGAAGCCTGATCCACTTCAGGAAGGATTGGTACAGTTGGATAAATATTTATCGGGATTGAGTTTGGATAGGGGGTGGTTAGTGATCTTCGATCGCCGTTCTGGGTTGTTACCGCTAAGCGATCGCACTACGACTGAGAATGTGATCAGTCCCGCAGGAAGAGAAATAATTGTAATTCGAGGCTAGAGACCGTGGTGTTTCAAAGTGGAAAGCAACAATAGAAACCACTTCGCTATGTCCTAACTTGATTCATCAATTTTGCCTGATTGCTTGACCTTACGAGCAGTTAACTTACAAAACTTCAATTCAGCTATTTGCGTGATCGCTTGTTTGAACTATATTCTTAAAGCATGATTACAAACTACCGACCACCCAAAAGATGGTTGTATCCCATCGAAAAATTGTCTAAGCTGGCGGCAGCGATCGCCTTAACTGCATTTATCCATATCCCTACCCCCGCCAAAGCTGAAACCTATATCAATAACCGTACCTGTCCTGCGGACTTCCCAAGTCTCAGTAAGGCTCTGGCTAAGGATTTACCCGACTATCTTAACCGTGTTTATAGTCGCTTAAGGATTAAACGCGAGGTGATGACCATCAGCCAGCCTGAGCTAGAGCCTTTACCCCTAGCGCCCGATCAAGACCGCGATCGCCTCCCACAGCAAATATTTCTCTCGATCCTCGAACGACAAACAGGTAAAACCGAAACATCACAACGGGCTTACTGGTTATTTTTAGTGCCTACTTCTAACGGCTGGCGGCTAGCGATCGCTTTTATGCGAGTCGGGCAAGCGCCGCCAGTAGATGTTAGTGATGCGGCGATCGCTGATGCGGCGAATAAGTGGTTGCGCGACTATTGCGATCCGCGTTATAGACTCTAAAATAATAAATGTCGGCTTCACCGACATTTATTATTTTGGAAGATTATGTCATTATTTGAAACCGTGCGATCGCAAATGCCTGTGGAAGTTCCATCACAATTAGAACGCATGGATGCTTTTTGGGCAAGTTATCGTCAAGGTGATCAAGCGATCGCCAAGGTAGTCCAAACGTCACAGGAGAAGTTAGGCGACAAAGACTTTGATGCGATCGTCTGCGGCGGGACATTGGGGATCTTCATCGCCTGTGCATTGCAACTTCGAGGCTGGCAGGTGGCGGTTATTGAACAGGGGATACTGCGGGGTAGGGCGCAGGAATGGAATATTTCACGCAAGGAATTAAACGCATTTTTAGAATTAGATTTACTCACGGAAGCAGAACTAGAAACAGCGATCGCCACTGTTTATAATCCTGCGAGAGTTGGCTTTCAAGGTGGTAAAGATCTCTGGGTGCGGGATATTCTCAATATTGGCGTTGATCCTGTTTATCTATTAGAAGTTCTCAAACAAAAATTTTTAGTTGCTGGTGGCACGTTATTTGAACAAACTGGATTTAAACAAGCGATCGCCTATGCTGACGGTGTGTCTGTAGAAGTTGCCCTCACCGCTAATCCCTCTGTCGTAGGAGAGGAAAACAAGAAGATAACGGGGCAACTATTGTTGGATGTGATGGGGCATTTCTCGCCGATCGCCAAGCAAGCGCGATCGCAAGTGCAGGGCAATATCAAACCCGATGGAGTCTGTATGGTGGTGGGAAGCTGCGCCAAGGGAATGCCCGAAAAATCCTATGGTGACTTGATTTATAGCTTTACGCCGATTCAAAATCAATGTCAGTATTTTTGGGAGGCCTTTCCTGCTAAAGACGGCCGAACTACCTACATGTTTACCTATGTGGATGCCGATCCACAACGTCCCAGTTTTGCTCAATTGATGGAAGACTATCTATTTTGGTTGCCCAAATATCAGGAAATAGAACTTAGTAAACTAGAATTTCAACGGGTTCTCTTTGGTTTCTTTCCATCTTACAAACAAAATCCTTTACAAACGCCTTGGGATCGGATTTTGCAAGTAGGTGATAGCTCAGGAATGCAATCACCCCTTAGTTTTGGAGGCTTTGGAGCGATGGTGAGGCATTTATCCCGCTTGACTGATGGAATTGATATGGCGTTGCATCATAATTTACTGTCTAAAGAAAACCTGCGATCGCTCCAGCCCTATCAGCCGAACCTCTCGGTAACTTGGCTATTTCAAAAATCCATGAGTGTTGCTGTCAATCAACAAATCGAAAGCGATCGCATTAATTATCTGCTGGGTGTAACTTTTACGGCGATGGAGAAACTAGGCGATCGGGTTCTCTATCCATTTTTACAAGATGTGGTGCAGTTTGTTCCCCTCGCGCAAACGATGCTTGCGATGTCTGTTGCTGATCCTGTGCTAGTTCTCAAGATCATGCAGCAGGTAGGCGTTTCCACCTTACTAGATTGGCTAAAACATTATCTGGGTTTGGGCGCATATAGCTTTTTAAATCAAGTTGGTCAAAAAGTAGAACCCGCGATCGGCAACCTTTTACCTGAGCAAAAATATCAATGGCAACGTCAGATTGACGCATGGCACTACGGTTCAGGTGGCGACTATTAAGAAGTGGTGCGGCACTTTGTGCTGCACCACTTCTCAATAGTGCAAATCGCTATATCGAACTCACGTCAAAATTAGGTAATATATCCCAATAGACTGGGATATGAATAGCAAAACTTATAGGACTTACGCATTGGGTAGATGTGGTTGGGGGGGC
>JBJTVM010000667.1:0-5098 GCA_046081205.1 Pseudanabaena sp.
GTAAATTCTGATTCAGATCAGCGATCACCTTTGGCAAAGTCCGTCCCTCAACACCCAACCAACTCCCCACCAAAGTTAGCGCTAAGGGCAAACCTCCCAAGCGATCGCACAGACTTTTAGCAAGTTCAGGATGATCGATTACCGTTTGCTGATTCGGTTCTGCCCATTTTGTCAATACCTGCACCGCCGCCGCAGTCGTCAACTCTCCAATTTCATGCACCGCCCAATCACCGCGTAACCGCGATCGCGAAGTCAGCACAAACCGAAACGGACAGCGATCGCCTGAACTTTTAGACAAACTGGGTAAATAGGGTGCAACTTGCTCTTGATAATTCGTAACATCATCAATCACGATCAGCGCCGATCGCTCCGTCCCACAAAACTTTTGCCATGCTTGCCAACCTTCCGTTACCTGAGCCTTTAGAGTTCGCCCATGCCGCAAGTCCCGATCTTCACAAAACCTCGGCCGCATAAAATCCCTAATCTCTTCCCCAAACTGCGCCGCATTCATCACAATCCCCACCCCACCAGCAAAATCATTGAGGTGTAACTTGCCATACTGTCGCGCCAGTTCGCTTTTACCCATCCCTGCCATGCCCACAATCAGCACAGTCGGTAAATGTCCCACTTGCTCAGATTGCGCTTGTAACAACTTATGTAGTTTATCTAAATCCGCCTCACGCCCCACAAAAATGCTTTTGCGATCGATCTCGCGATCGCCCAGATTGTGATAAAAGTCTTGTTCGTGGGTGACTCTTTCTGATTGCTGTTCATTGGGGCGATCGTAATAATTAATAGTTTGCGTGATGTTTTCAATTGTGAGGTCACGCCCCACTTCAACACCTTGTAACGCCGACTGTTGATTTTTCGGATCTGTGGTCATGTTGCCTCACCCAAGATTAAAGCGATCGCCTCTTGAATTATGCGATCGCGATCGACCATTGCACCCAACTCCGCCGATTCATAATGTCCACCAAACGCCTCAACAGCAGCCAAATCTAAAGCAAAAGGATATGCCTCATTCAATGTCTCGAACAATTCAGAATCAGCAATATATTTACCGCCAGCCTTACGCCGCCGATTTGTTTTCTGAATTTCGTTAACCGCATGCTTGATTGACAGATCCCAAGACCTAGTTGTGCGTTTTTCCGCAGCCCGTTTAATCAAATGCATGATCACAATCTTGGCGTAGCTAGAAATCTTGTTGATTTTGTCATCCTTGCTCATTTCCGTCATCTCCTCCACCAACAGCAAAGCATCGGAGATATTGCCACTGAGCAAAAATCCTTTCAGTTCTAATAACTCTTCCATCGCCTAAGCCTCCTGAGGTACATTACCCAAATCCATAATCCGCAAAAGACCAATTAGCAGAGAGATTTCCATATTTGCACTAACGACCAATGGTTTGATTGTATCCTATGTATCACTACCAGAAATTAAAGCGATCGCCTGCTCAATAATCACCTCGCGATCGACCATTGCCGCTAATTGATTAACCGTATAGCAACCCCCAAAAGCCTCAGCCGCCGCACCCGATAGTGCCACACGATAGGCATCGTTGATTGCTTCCCATAATTCGTCCTTAGTTAAATAGTTTCCCCCTGCTTTGCGGCGGCGATTCGTTTTCTGAATTTCATAAACAGCATTTTCAATCGAAGCATCCCACGATCTCGTAGTGCGTCCTTCTGCTTGACGCTTGATCAAATGCAATAGGAGAATCTTGGCAAAGCTAGAAATTTTATTTAACTTGTCATCCTTGCTCATTTCCGTCATCTCCTCCACCAACAGCAACGCATCGGAGATATTGCCACTGAGCAAAAATCCTTTCAGTTCTAATAACTCTTCCATCGCCTAAGCCTCCTGAGTTAAATCACCCAAATCAATATCACCCGTTACCTTGACATTTTTGAGCATCGTCTGCTCGACTAATCTACTGCCCGATGGCGCTGTTTGCTTCATTGATGTTGCGCGAAGGTTTACGCCCTCAATATCACTAGCCATCACTTGTACAATCTTAGCCTTTGCAGCCACAGCTTCCACCTGAGCCGCTAATTCCTTGTTACTTGCCAGAAGCGATCGCACCTCATCCAATAACTCTGCTACTTCAGGATCAGCAGCGATCGCCTCCACATCAATTACCCCTTGCTGATATTCGATCTGTTCTCCCGCCGCCATTAATTTAGCCGTCTGTGAATCTGGAGCTTTGCGACTGAGAAGTGACTGTGCCAGTTTCACCATTCCATCGGTAATATTTTCGCCAACCTTAGTTAACGAGCCAGTTCCCACAATTACCAACAAACCCACAAGCAAAGAAACTGGTTCCATATTTTGCGCCAATAATTTATGAATATTTTAAGTTTATCTTAGTCACTGGAAACTAAAGCGATCGCCTGTTTAATAATCGCCATAGCGATCGACCATTGCCGATAATTGTGCAACCGTATAACCATCACCAAAAGCCTCAGCCGTCGCACCTGATATAGAATCAAAGGCGGCACAAAGCGTTGCTTTTGTTTATTTGAGCTTTGATTTGCCCTAGCTATCTCTTTCATTGCTATAAAATGAAGTAAACAACTAAAAAGATTAAAAGGTTTATGTCATCAGCGATCAGTGTGGAAAAATTAGTCTCCGATGCTAAAGAGACCGCAAGCAAACTAAAAATCGACAAATTCGATATTTATGGCGCAATCGTCGATGAAACTAGTGCTGAAGTCGATAGTGGCGCACCCAAACAAGTATCAGCCTCTAACCGCGCTAGCATCACCGTGCGAGTTTGGAATGAGCAAGGAACTCTTGGCGTTACCTCTACCACTAATATCGATCGCCTTGGTTTAGAACTTGCACTCCAAAGCGCCCATGAGGCAAGTTTCTTTGGAGCTAAGGAAAATATTCCTGATTTCAGTCCCGAAGCGATCGCTGATATTCCCTCTCGCGAATCACAGACTGCACCACAAACGGCGATCGAGCAGCTAGTTGCAACCCTCCTGAGTGCAGAAAAAGAATTATTAGCGAAACATAAAGCGATCGCAGGTGTTCCCTATAATGGATTATCTCAACGTGATGTCAGCCGATTCTATTTGAATAGCGCTGGTGCAATGCGAAATGAGAGTAGTTCCTATAGCTCTATTTATCTCTATACTAAAACGGAAGAGGAAGACAGAAAACCCCGCAGTGCTGGCGCTTATCGAGTCAGTCGTAGTTTTGCAGATTTAGATGTCAAGGGTTGCATTGAGGAAACAGCCGAGAAAACGATTAGTCATTTAAACTATGACAAAATCAAATCTGGTAAATATTTGGTTGTGTTTTCCCCTGAAGCATTTTTGAGCTTAATCAGTGCTTTTTCCAGCCTCTTCAATGCCCAAAGCATTCTCGACAAAAATAGTCTCTCTAGCCCCGAATCCATCGGTACAAAGATCGCATCACCACTATTAAATGTTAGTGATGATGAACTGCATGTAGGAAATGTAGGTGCATCAACATTTGATGGAGAAGGTACTCCCACACGCCGCACTCCATTAATCATGAATGGAGTTTTAACCAATTTCATACATAGCTCTGTTACTGCAAAACGCTTAGATGCTAAGCCTACGGGCAATGGTAGTATTGGCTCAAAGGTTTCAGTCAGCCCTAATTTCTTCCATGTTGAGCGCAGTAGCGAGGCTATTGCATCTAATGCAGAAGTCTACGATTTGGCAACGGCTGAGAATGTAATTTTGATCGATGATCTACAAGCACTTCACGCAGGTGTGCAGGCTTCTCAGGGTTCTTTTTCTTTACCATTTGATGGCTGGCTGATCAATAAAGGCGATCGCACTAGTATTGATTCGGCCACGGTGGCTGGTGATATCTTGGAGTTATTAAAGGCGATCGTCTACATCGAACCAGAAGTAAAAATTACGCCTTCAGGTGTCGCACCACAGGTTTGGGTAGAAGGACTATCAATCACAGGTGAAGCTTAGGAAAGTTGCACACAATCTGTCCCACTTTCTATAGATAAGTAGGAGTGGCGCTTCGCGCAACTCCTACTTACTACATCTAGGTTTTAGCATTGTATAAATTAGTATTTGTCATTTGAGCGCCATCAAAAAGAGTCTCTTGCAGATTTGCCCAACTCAAGTTTGCGCCCCGCAAATCAGCCCCCGCAGATCTGCTTTGCGTAGATCTGCACCCTTAAGATTGGCATGGCGCAAATTTGCCCGATGTAGATCAGCGCTATTCAAATTGGCATAACTCAGGTCTGCCCCAGTGAGATTAGCCCGACAAAGTTTTGCGTTAGCCAAGTTAGCCTTGCTCATAAGAGCATTGCTAAGGTCAATCTTATGAAGATCGATCGCTTGTAAATCTACTCCCACTAAAACCTCGTTAGAAAATACTTTTCGCCCCGATCAATAGATTTGCAAAAATTCTTTAGCATCCATTAATTGATTAGCCTTGGCAAAAGTCTATTAATTATTGTACAAACAAATTTTTAAAAGCTCTACTAAGTTAGGTCCGTAAAAATTAACGCGAGTTCGATATCACTATTTGCGGCGTGCTTCGCACTCCGCAAATGGCGAAAAATGGTAAGAATCGCTAAGCGATTCTTACCATTTTTCGATTTTGTCGAGAAGCCCAAAGACTAATGGCGGCGCTTAGCACCGCCATTACTATCCTTCAAACGAATCAAGATCTAAAGCTGCGGAGCCTCCCCTCTCTAGCTCAATCAACATTTGCCCTAGTTGTCTCCAAACTAGTAGTGCAATACCAGCAGTGACGGGGATCGCAACAATATAACCAAATGAGGATGGGAATCCAAACACCTCTAGTCCAGTTGCCATAAAGACGGCGATGCTGATAGTCATGCCTATATAAGGGACTTTGATGCTGCTACTCTTTAGCTCCAGCATGACACGAGAAGACTTACTGCTCGACCAGATACTAACCAAATTGCGTAAAGTTACTTCAAATGATCGCCCACAGGCAAGTCCAGCAACAAGGGAAACCGCAAACAAAAAATATGGTGGATCAGAGGGAAAATAGTAATTCACGAGTATATAAAGTTTTGTAGTGTGTCTTTATATTAAGCTTAATAGTATTGCAAGGTACATAATCATATTTC
>JBJTVM010000668.1:0-13501 GCA_046081205.1 Pseudanabaena sp.
CAACTTCGTTTCAGGCTCAATCTTGACATAGGGCGATTGCAAATAATTCTTGTACCTTTTCGTCAACTGAGGCACACGCGCCTTCAAATAATTAGCAAACCGCTCCACCGTCGCACAATTTCCCTCACCCTGAATCCGCAACGCCTCCAACAACACATTCGTAAATGCCCCTTGTCCAAGCTCCTCGATCTCATAGGAAACCTGAGACGGACTGCAAGAAAAGAACGTAATTACCCCCTGTTGCTTCTCTTCACCAATGCCCATACCCGCATTCTTCGCGCCATCACTGCGACAAGCATCGATCAACATCACCACATTATCCGCCCCACTCCGCCGCAACCGTTCCGTCACATCACTAATCGCAATCCCCAAAGCAGGCATAGTTCGCGGATTGCCATCACTAGGCAACAGATAATCGCGCCCCTCACAGGGCATCCCATGACCACTAAAGTAAAACCATAGCGTATCTCCTGCCGATAGAAAGTGATTCTCAAAGCGATCGCCTAAAAAAGACTTGAGCGTGCCATAGGTCGGCTGAGTCTTACGCCCCTGAGTATTGCGCGGCGAATCATCGGTAAAAAAGTACAGATCGTCATTACTAACGCCCAAATCTTGCATGAAAAAATCACGCATCCTTTCAGCATCGCTTTTGGCATACTTCAGAGGCGAAATCTCATCATAATCATTGATTCCGACAATTACCGCGCAATTTCTCGCCATAGCTTTAATCTTCCTCCGAAGCCTTATCAACCTTAGGTAAATCGGCACGTTTAAATTTTAACTCAATCGCCCCTTTGCCAGAGGTTTCGATACCAGTACCTAGCAACTTAATTTCACCCTTACCCGAAATCTCCACAGCAAGCTTAATCTCATCCAGTTGCAACCCCGCGAGCGGATCAATTTGTTGTTGAGCCGTCGCAAAAACTCGACCGATAATCCTGACAAATTGAGACATTTGTACAGCCAAAGTCTCTGCCTTGACACGACTAGCTTGGACTTCCTCACCTGATACCGTCGCCTTAGAGGGATTGTTATAGGGGTTAAAATTTTTGGGTGGGCTTTTTTGACCAGTTGGCTCTGCTTCTTGGCGATCGCTAGCGGTTACGATCCACAGTTCCTCATCACCCCAATCTTGTTCCTGCATTTTTGCCTCTAGACTATAATATTTCTAGCAATTATGTATTATTTTCTCACATTTCATAAGTACTCATGTAGCCTGTACCATGAACCAATGGCGCACGCTGCGACTGCAACACTGGTTCTTGAGTTATTACCAAATTTCCGCAAGACTCAAAACAAACTCAGGTAAAACATCCTCCCCAGAGAGAGAAATCGGATTTTGTAAAACTTCTTTAGGCTTCCCAATGCGATAAACTTCCACTTCTCGATCTCTGCGATTAATTAGCCAGCCTAGTCTTGCGCCATTGTCTTGATATTCCTGCATCTTCGCTTGTGTGACCTTCAAATTATCACTAGGTGACATCAACTCAATCACAAAATCTGGACAAATGGGAGCAAATCGCGATCGCTGTTCTGGCGTTAAAGCTTCCCATCGTTCCTTTAAAATCCATGACGCATCAGGAGAGCGATCGCTACCATTAGGAAGTTTAAATCCCCCTGAAGAGTCAAAGACAATACCTAACTTTGTGCGTCGGTTCCAAAACACGAGATCAGCGTTTAAATCAGAGTTGCGGGCGCTTGTTTCACTACCTGCGGGAGCCATGACTGTAATATCTCCTTGAGCATTGCGCTCGAATCTAAGGTCGCTATTTTTGCGGCAGAGTTGAAAGAACTGCTCATCGGTGAGATCGATTACGGATTCCAGGCTAATAGTTAAAGCGTTCATAATTACTTAGCAAATCTTGAGCCGTCATCTAATTTTATCATGAACAACGTCTAGGGCTGGCACAGGGGCGCAGCCTATACAAAATCCAAATTATTGGGGTAGGGGCAATCCCCCCCGTGGTTGCCCTGTCGTGTTAATTATTAGGGTAGGGGCAATCCCCCCGTGGTTGCCCTGTCGTTCTAGCAGCAAGAGATTCAGCCTCTGAGTTCCATGTAACACCAGTGATTAGAGTAACGAATAGAGTAATTGGAAGATGAGGCGAAAGGCTGCCATTAGAGCGATCGCACTAAAACCAGCAACTCCACAATATTGAATGATATCCATCCATTGTGGCAAGTTCTGAAATATAGTTTTTGCGAAGATTTGCCCCGCCCAAACTGCGGCGAAACTGAGTAAGTTTACGAATACAAATAGATCTTTATTATCCAGAACAGAACTAATCCGCAGCAGAATAACACCCAGTAAGAAGGAAGCAAAAACAACTAAATTTGCAGGAGAACCGATCGCTGTAATGCCGACGGTTGTACTTACTTGCCATAGCAACATCGCCTCAACGCCCAACAAAAAAGCAGCGATAAATTGTGTGGGAATCGGCGCAGATAGTAGCCAAGGTGTTTTTTGTGGTTTTGGAGGTTTAGATGGAACATTGGGGATAGATGGCGCATTAATCGCATTGGGCGAAGCGATCAGCACAGGGACTTGGATGCTCGTTTGGTGTGTGGGCTTTACTGGTGTTGGTGCTGCCACTGCTATTTGAGAATTGAGGGCTTGGATTACACTTGCCGCCGAGTTGAAGCGATCGCTGGGAGCCGTCTCTAACATTTTATGTAAAACACTATTCAGGTTAGGACTGAGCTTCACAAAGCGATCCCATTGCCATTTGTTGTAGCTCACATCAAATAATTCATCTGGCTCTTTGCCCGTCAGCAAAAAGAGACAAGTCACGGCGAAGGCATAGAGATCGGTGGCAGGAAACACCGTGTCACCACGCATTTGCTCAGGTGCGCCATAGCCAGGGGTAAAGATGCCTGTGGACTTTTGACCTTGGGCTGTGCCTGCAACTTGCTTAACAGCACCAAAATCTAGCAAGAAATAGGACTGATCAGATTTACGAACCATGATATTTGCAGGTTTGATATCACGGTGGATCGAGCCTTTTTCGTGAATAAATGTCAAGACAGGCAATAGGCTTTGCATAATTTCTAAGACATCCGCCTCGGCGATCGCCCCATGCTGCTCGACAATTTGCTCTAACGTAAAGCCATCGACAAATTCTTGCACTAAGTAAAAAAATTCATCCTGCCCTGACTGCACCTCAAAGTAGGCAAGCAAATCAGGAATTTGCGGATGTGTCCCCAAATCTTCTAAAACCGTAGCCTCGCGCTCAAACATTTGCTTGGCTGTTACCATCTGCGAACTGGTTAGCCCCACAGGTTGCAACAGTTTCACTACGCAGCGTTTCATTGCTGGGGTATAGCGATCCTTTGCCAAGAAAGTTGCTCCAAAACCACCTTGCGCGATCGGACGCTCGACAATATAGCGTCCACCAAGCAACAAGGGCATCCCGCAAGCCGTACAGAATTTCTGAGTGATCGTTTTGAGTGTATTGCCACTATCAAGATCCGCAAAAGAATTTAAAGGCTTTGTACAATGGGGGCGTGTGCAGTAAATATCCACTGGCTAATCATTAAGTTTAGAGATTGACGGATTTTTGAGATGTACAGTGCTAAGCGCTAAGCGTCTCAAAAGATCACAAGTAAACATTTTTGGCATACTGTATTAGAGTCTACCTAAGTTTCTCCCTTCTGTACCCATGAGTTCCAACTTTTTACATCATCTCAACCCTGCTCAACAAAAAGCAGCAAGCCATCTGCATGGCCCAATGCTCGTAGTCGCGGGTGCAGGCTCAGGGAAAACAAGGACATTAACATACCGCATCGCCAACTTAATGCTCAATCATGGTGTCGCTCCTGAGCAAATCCTGGCAGTGACCTTTACGAATAAAGCTGGCAAGGAAATGAATGAGCGAATTCAATCTTTGTTAACCCAAGAAGTCGCTCAAAGACAATTAGGTAAGGCTTTAAGTGAAATTAACGATTGGGAACAGGATAAACTCCGTAAAAAAGTTTACAAGCAATATATCAATAGCTTTGCTCAAGATGGTCTATGGATGGGGACTTTCCATAGTATGTGCTGTCGGATTTTGCGCCTTGATATTGATAAGTACAAAGATCAAAATGGTAGAAGTTGGGCAAAAAACTTCTCTATTTTTGATGACTCTGATGCCCAGTCCTTAGTCAAAGATATTGTCATCAATCAACTAAATTTAGATGAAAAGAAGTTTGAGCCAAGGTCAGTGCGCTTTGCGATCGGCAATGCCAAAAACAAAGGCTGGACTCCAGAGGAGTATGAGGCTCAAAGTGATGATTCACCTTTTCGGAAACGGGCGATCGCTCAGGTTTACAGTCTCTACCAAAATCAGCTAGCTACCAATAATGCCCTTGATTTTGATGATTTAATCTTTTTACCCGTGCGTTTATTTCAGCAAAATCCTGAAGTTCTCAACTATTGGCACGATCGCTTTAAGCATATTCTCGTAGATGAATATCAAGATACCAATCGCACCCAATATGATTTGATTCGTCTATTAGCAACTAACGATGGTCAACCCGCTTGGGAAAACCGCTCTATTTTTGTGGTTGGTGACGCGGATCAATCGATTTATAGTTTTCGCTCTGCTGACTTCACAATTTTGATGGAGTTTCAAGAAGCTTTTGGCGATCGCTTGCCTGATGCCCATACTGGCACAATGATCAAACTAGAGGAAAACTATCGCTCCGTCGCCAATATTCTCGAAATTGCCAACCAACTGATCGACCATAATTCGCAGCGTATTGATAAAGTCCTTAAGGCAACAAGACCCGATGGTGACTTGATCGAGTTATTCCGTGCTGATGATGAAGTGGATGAGGCTCAGTTTGTAATTGAGCAGATTCGCCGCGTTAAGTCAAAGACTCCTAGCGCTAATCTGGGACATTTTGCGATTCTCTATCGCACTAATGCCCAATCTCGTCCCTTTGAAGAAATGCTGGTGCGGTGGAATATTCCTTACAAAGTCGTGGGTGGTTTACGTTTTTACGATCGCAAAGAAATTAAAGATATTCTCTCCTATTTGCGGTTACTCTCTAACCCTGCTGATACCCTTGGTTTGATGCGAATCATCAATGTCCCCAAACGTAGCATTGGTAAAGCAACCCTCGATAAGCTTCAACAAGCTGCTCAAGAACTCGGCGTGCCAATCTGGGAAATCATCAGCGATGAAACTACGGTGAAAACTTTAGCAGGGCGATCGGCGAGGGGTGTGCTCTCCTTCGTGGAGTTAATGCAAAAATGGCAAGCGAAAGTAGCAGTTACACCTGCGGCGGATATCATTCAAGGTATTCTTGCGGAATCAGGCTATATCGATGAACTAAAGGCACAGAGTAACGATGAAGCCAACGATCGCATTGCTAACTTACAAGAACTGTATAACGCAGCAGTGCAATTTGCGGAAGAGAATGAAGATGCTTCCCTTGATGCCTTCTTAGCCAATGCGGCTCTGGCTTCTAGCCTTGATGATAGTAGTGAAAATGCCGAGAAGATCACCCTGATGACCCTCCATGCCGCCAAAGGTTTAGAATTTCCTGTTGTGTTCCTTGTTGGTCTAGAGCAGGGCTTGTTCCCTAGTTTTCGTTCCATTAACGATCCGATGGCGTTAGAAGAAGAACGTCGCTTGATGTATGTGGGTATCACTCGCGCCCAAGAGAAGTTATTCCTTAGTCATGCCCAAGCCCGTCGTCTCTACGGTAATCGCGAATATGCAATTCCTTCCCAATTTCTAGCCGAACTACCGAAGGAATACTTGACAGGACATGGCATCGATAAGTTTATCAGTAAGGCAAGTCAACGTGCCGAAGCCACTAGCGTTAAAGGTTCGCTCAGGACTGCGCCCCCTGTGAAGGTAAATGCTGTCAAACCTAAGCCTCGTATTGATTGGCAAGTAGGCGATCGTGTGATGCATGATAAGTTTGGCGAAGGTCAAGTCTCGAATTTGCTTGGCACTGGTGACAAAATGTATCTAGCTGTCGCCTTTGCAGGTCAAGGCAAAAAAATCATCGATCCTAAACTTGCCCCGATCCAGAAAATATAGATACAGTTTAGGCTATGCTTTCGCTACATCTATATTTTCTGGTGTGAGATTGAGTCCTTTATAAATTTGGGCGATCGCAAAGGTGAGATTGATGCTCTTTAGCTCGATCATGTCACCTTCTTGATAGTTACTGATTATCCATTCCCCATTATCTTTTTTGTGATAAAGGTCTATTTCGATACTAGTGGAACTAACTAATAAATAATCTACTAATACAGGGTTGTGGCGATACAGTCGAAATTTCCCACCGCGATCGTAGGACTCGGTACTAGGTGATAAAACCTCAACGATTAGGGATGGATAGGTAATGTATTGAGTAGTAGTTTTGTCGCGCTCGTCGCAGGTGACGCTGACATCGGGGTAAGTATATTGTTCGGATTTAGCTATTTTAATCCGCAGGTCTGAATTGCCTACTTCACAAGTACTACCTTCTAGATGATTGGAAAACAATGTAGTAAACCGAACTGCAATTAAACTATGGTTTCTACTGCCACCACTCATGGCATAGATTTCACCTTCGATATATTCATGCTTATGTAGTTGCTTTTCTTCCCAAGCAAAGTATTCTTGAGGAGTGAGTCGAGGAAAGTTTTCTCTAGCTGCAATCATATTCTTTTGGGGTAACAGACTTTCTATATTTTAACGTCAGTTCGACGAAAGCGAAAAATGGTAAGAATCGCTTAGCGATTCTTACCATTTTTCGCCATGCTCTGCACCATTAGTACCAAAGCACAAAATGGCGTAGCCATTTTGTGCTTTCAAAACCCTTACAGGATTTGGTTTTTAGTTTACAGAAGTGTAGCCACACTTCTGTGAACTGGTATAATTCTTGGGTGATGAAAAAGTAAGTGTGAGAACTCAATCAAATGTACCTGATTTGTTTCTTTTAAGCTGTTGCCTCTTGTTCGCTCTCAATCAAAGGCGATCGCAAACATAGATAAATTAATGCACCAATTAGAGGGATAAGCGCAATAAACGAAAAGAAGCGATCATCAGTCATGCCGCGCCTTTCCATATCGTCGCTAAGCAACCAAGGAAACATCAGCGATAACATGCAAAAATCTAAACTCATCACATGAATAAATCGACTGGTTTGCCATTGCTGCATAAAATCAGCCCAATTACCATTAGAGAATCCGTACACCAAAAAGTACATAGCGATCGCGCTAATCCCGAAGCCAGCAAAACGCGAGTCTAAAATTTTGATATTCCAACCCTTTTTGCCAATAAAGCTAGGGTTTGGCTCACGTAAGGCAAAGTAAGGCAACAGTGCAAAGGCTCCTACTAAAAATGAGAGCAACGAAAATAGCCAAGCTGGTATTTTTTGTCCCTGCCCATCACTGGCTAACATGCAAGCATAGATGCAAGGAAAAACACCCATTAAATTAAAAAGCGCAACAATATAACCATTTGTCCCTTGCCAGTCACCAGCGATCAGCTTTTGGATTAATGTCAATGTGTCAGGGCTGTCAGGCGGTGCAAAGATAAATGCATAAACTGAAAATAAAATCCAAATCAACCAAAATCCAAGTTTGTTAGGCATAGGGCAAATCCAATAATCTAATAAAAGTTACAGCCTAAATAGGCTGTAATACCAAAGTACAAAATGGCATAGCCATTTTGTACTGTAAAAAACCTTACAGGGTTTGGGTTTTAATTCACAGAAGTGTAGCCACACTTCTATGAATTGGTATATGTGATACAGAAGAAATCTTGAAAGTGGTGCGAAGCAACCCTTTCAAGATTTCTTCTGGGTTTTAAGTCAGCGCAAAACGCTGTAAAGTGTGTTGTCCAAGACACAACATAGCATAGCCATCTTGTGCTTTTAAAACCCTTACTGGGTTTGGTTTTCAATTCACATAAGCGTGAACACACTTGTGTGAATTAGGATTACTCTGAAAGAGAATGGTGATAGTACAATAATTAGCATACAAGTCATACTTCACAGAGATATATAGCGGTTTTCATTTTGCCGTAGGCAAAATGCTATATATGGCTTTGGATTACTGAGGAAACACTCAAATTCTGCATTAATTAATCACATTTAAACTATGACCGATCGCACTGAAATATTACGTCACCTCATGAATCAAGCTGGTATATCTAGCTTCCAATTACTAAGCGATCGCACAGGAATATCACGTCGGGCGATCGATACACTGCGGAAGGGTAATGCACCAACTTTAAGATATAGTGATTTAGCGAAGTTAGCAGAAGTGCTGCAAATTGAAGTCAACGAGGTGATAGCTAAGTTTATTAATGAGTCAAATAATTCAGAAGGATCAATCTCGGCGATCGCCGCTTTGCGTGAAGAATATCAACGGTTACAGCAGCAATTTGAGCATCAAAAACAAGAGTTGCGATCGCAATTTGAACGAGAAACTATTCACCAATTAGAATCTTTACTTTTGCAATTACCATCAGCCGCCTATGCTGCTCAGCAAAATCCAAATATGCTAGCTAAGAATATTTTGCCTCTGTTACGACCTTTGGACGCACTCATACAAAAATGGGGAATTACGATGATTAGTTCTGTTGGGGCTGAAGTTGCCTACGATCCACAAAGGCATCAATTAATGGAAGGGAATAATGAATTAGAGGAAGGATCTGTAGCGATCGTCCGTTATGTTGGCTACATGCAGGGCGAAAAGTTACTATATCGAGCCAGAGTTTCTATCCCAACTTAGGAAATAGTGAAAAATAATGCCAATTTCTATTGCTTTGATCGCTCATGATACTCAAAAAGTAGATATAGTTGCATTGGCTCAAAAGCACCAAGCAATTTTGTCTCGCTATAATTCCATCGCAACAGCTAATACTGGGAAGCAAATTCAAGCAGCAACAGGGCTTTCTATCGAACTACTGCGATCGCAACGAGATGGCGGTGATATTGAAATTGCGGCTCGTGTGGTGGCGGGAGAGATTGCCTGTGTCATTTGGCTTTTTGACCCCGACCAAGGGCAGTTAATCGCACCTAGTTTGCTCTCTTTATTGCGGCTATGTAAAATCTATAATGTTCCATTTGCGACGAACTTAGCCACTGCCGATGCCGTCCTACAAGCACTAGCCAAGTGCCGTGTCGCCTATCTAATTTTCAATCCAGTGGCAGGACAGGGAAATCCTGACTGGGATCTCGCGATGATTCGTCAAATTTTGGAACCACAAATACAACTGAAGGTTATTTTCACAAAGCCCGATGTCAATCCTGATGATCAAGCAAAAGCAGCGATCGCAGAAATTCAAGAAAGTGACTCAACATCCCCAGACACTGATTTTATTATTGCCTCTGGTGGCGATGGGACAATTTCCGCAGTTGCCAATGCTTTAATTGGTACAGGTATTCCCCTTGGTGTTATTCCTAGAGGTACTGCCAATGCTTTTTCTGTAGCATTGGGAATTCCGACGGGACTAAAGGCTGCTTGCGAAACTATCCTGACGGGTAATACCTGTGTTGTCGATGCTGCTCGGTGTAATGATTTCCCGATGATTTTACTTGCAGGGATTGGCTTTGAAGCTGAGACTGTCGAACGAGCGAATCGGGATATGAAGAATCTTTTGGGAGCTTTAGCTTATTTGGTTGCGGGGGCGCAGCAGCTTTTAGAGCAGAAGCTCTTTGCCGTTGAAGTGCAGATTGATGGTTCAGTTACTCAGTTTCAATGTGGAGCCATGACGATCGCCAATGCGGCTCCTCCGACTTCAGTATTGGCGCAGGGATTGGGCGAAGTCATTCCCAACGATGGTTTATTGGATGTGACGATCGCTATTTCTAAAAATGAGAGTCTCAATCTTTCCGATCGCCTATTGGCGATCGATGTCATTGGTAAATTATTTACTTCTGCATTAGTAAAAACGCCGATCGAGAATGAGGTCTTAGTCTGTTTTAGAACAAATAAAATCAAGGTTACAGCGATTCCACCTCAAAAAGTGGTAGTGGATGGTGAGATCATTGGGACAACTCCAGTTGAGATAGTCTGTATTCCCGATGGCTTAACTCTCTTTGCTCCATTGGTCAATAGCCTAATTCCAGCGAGAAAAACAGCCGAGACATAGCTTTTATAGCGATTTTCGCCCAAAAGAGATTTAATAAAGGTGCTGTAAAACAACACTTTTATTAAATCTCTTGGTTCAATTGATAGAATAATAGCAATGTACTTTTAATTGGTGACAGTTTGATGACAGTTCAACTACCCACACACAAATTTACAACTGAACAATATCATCTGATGCATGAGGCTGGCATTTTTGTAGAAGGCGATCGCCTCGAATTAATCAACGGAGAAATTGCAGAAATGTCCCCAATTGATAGAAAACACGCAGTTTGTGTAACTCGCCTAAATGAAATGTTTTTTAGCCGTTTGTTAGGCAAAGTACAAATTTGGTCACAAAACCCAATTCTTCTTGATAATGGTTCAGAGCCTCGGCCTGATCTCGCCGTTCTGAAACGCCGTGATGATTTTTATGCAGATAGCTTACCAACGCCTGCGGATATTTTGCTGATCGTTGAGGTTGCTGATAGCACGATCGCTAACGATCGCGAAGTCAAAATGCCCCTTTATGCTGCGGCTGGGATTCCCGAAATGTGGTTATTCGATGTGAATAGAAAGATAATTGAAGGGTATTCACAACCATCGGCATTGGGATATAAAAGAATGCAACGTTATGAGGAGAATGATACATTTTCAATGCTTGCTTTTCCGGATGTGGCTTTTACATGGCAGGAAGTATTTTAGTGACGCATGGTAAAATTATTCATTCAAACCAAGTGTTAGGCTTAAAAACTTTAAATGAGACTTCAAGGTTTCTAGTTTTATAGATACGTCTTAGGAGTATTTAGTTATGTCAAATATTGCATTACTTGACAAAGCCCAAATAAGCCTAGTTTATATCAACTAAGTTATGAGTCGGATTCATTTATAGAAATTGATTCTGATAAAGTCAGATATAGAAGAAGATGCTTAAAGTTTCCCCATATTTGCTTTCATAATAAATCTCTCAAGGGTGACAATCTCTACGCGATCGCCATAGGGAATGTATTGCTGTAAATCGCCTGAAATGTAGAACTCGCGCAAAGTCCAACCTTCACCACCAAGAACTAAATAAGCCTTTTGATAATTGGGGTTTTGCTCCATAGCATCCATTAAGCAAATTACTTCAAAGGGAACTTTCTGCTCAGCAGTACCACCGACCTGCTGCCATTTAAGAGAAATTAAAACATTGCGATCGCCACGATTAGCGACTACATCAATTTTATGTTTGCCTCCCCCTGGACGACTGCCGATATATTGCTGGGACTGATAAAGATAGCCGCCATAAATCAAGGAATGCAATACCATTTGCTCTAAAACTGCACCAGTTTCCGTATTCCGAAGACTCATGATAGTTTTAGTCTCCAATCGAAATTTTCCCCAAATCCCTTATAGGCAAGCATTTCCCTCGCAGGAACACGATCGCCGTTACAACTAATTCTCCTTGGCGCATCGAGAACCTTGTATTCAAATCCCAAATCCTTGTAAAGGGTCAGAATGCGATCAGTGGCTTGATTAGATGCGATCGCAGGGCAGTTTTGATTTGCTAACCAAGTTGCTAAACGTTCTTGCTCCGACCATTCAAAGCCATTTTTAGAATATTGACGAAACTCGACATCATAGGGAGGATCAGCATAAATGAGATCGTTGGAGGTAATGGCAATCTTCGCAAAATCTATATTTGTAAAGTTCCATTGGGAAAGTGTAGGTTTATATGCTGAGAAATCTGGATTGTAATTTATGGTTTTGTATTTTCCAAATGGAACGTTAAAATCACCTTTTTGATTGAATCGACAAAGCCCGTTATAGCCCGTGCGATTGAGATAGTAAAACAGTTGTGCGGCTTTTGGTGTATCCGCTTCACCAGCTTGAATTAAGCGATTAAATTCTACTCTCTGGGCATAGTAGAAATCACGCATATTTTGGGTATCAATTTCTAGTTTTAAGCCTTTTTGCAACCATTTATAGAAATTGATCACATGGGGATTGATATCATTTAGTAAGGCTTTTTGAGGCTGTAAGCCCAAAGCGATCGCCAATCCACCACAAAATGGCTCTACCAAACGGCGATCGCTATGTTTTTGCCAAGTATGCTGCAAATGTTGCACTAGCCAACGCTTACCTCCAGCCCACTTCAAAGGAGGAATAAGGCGTTCTGTCTTTGCTGTCGAACCATTAATATTTGCCACTTGTTTTGCCAAAGGAGTCATGAGTAGAGAGGAACAATGAGACGGTGGCATGGCGACAAGGGAAATTAACGCTTACTCAGTCTAGTACTATAGCGGTTGTCAAATGAGTACATGCTCATTTGACAGCAAAAAATTAACCTTTAATAGTAAGGTTTTGAGTTTTCATTTTGCCGCAGGCAAAATGAAAATCGCTATACTAAGCCGCAACTAACAAACCTGCACTAGATTGTTTAGGCAATACATCAACAGCATCAAGCTTGGCACAGTAGGCAATATCCTCAGCACAATCAAGGTTTAGTAATCGTTTGCCATGACTAGCCTGATAAAATAATTCCTCAACCTCTCCCTTCCAAGCTTTATATAGAGTCGCTGCGGCTACCGCCTCATCATTACCACAATCAGCCTCATTTTCGAGATTAGCCACGATCGCACCCGCACAGGTGGTATCTTCGAGCGAGTAACTACCTTCCCAGCCCGAACCTACAATCCACACGGTTTCAGGCTTAGTTTCACGCAAATATTTCAACACTGAACCAAGGTTAATCATCGCGCAAGCCAACACACTCTTTGCATTTTGAACTTTTTGCAGCGATCGCGTCCCATTAGTCGTACTCATAAAAATCCGTTTGCCCTTCACCACATCTGGCGTAAAGTCAAAGGGCGAATTCCCCAAATCACACCCCTCTACAGTCTTCCCGCCACGCTCACCGACCCTGATCCTTAACTCTGGCGGATGTGCTTCACTGACAAGTATCAACTCATCAAGATCAGAGAATACCTGCACCCCCTCAGCTCCTGCTGCAAGTGCTGTAGCGATCGTGGTAGTCGCTCGCAAAATGTCAACAGCGATCGCGCAATCAGGCATGCCTTCAGCAGGCACTAGCTCAGGCGTGTGATAGACAAATATTTTCATTTATATTTCTAATGGTTGGGTCTTCTTATATAAATTAAACTCTATGACTGCCTGATTTGCAAGGCTTATGAGGTTAGGGGCTGAAGCTCCTTGTTTATCCTCGCAGTACAATAAAAATGTGGGATTGAAAGCTAGAGGATAACCCCATGATTGCAAACACTGAGCATTGAATTAGTGATCGCTGAAATTTATCGTGATATTGAGTTTTGATTTAGCAGATTATCTATCAAAACCCAAAAGAGTAATGGCGGCGCAAAGCGCCGCCATTGCGCTTTTGGGTTTTGAATTGCTATGACATCAATCAGATTCCGCAACACATCATAACCATGCAGTATCTTC
>JBJTVM010000669.1:0-4085 GCA_046081205.1 Pseudanabaena sp.
CGGGAAAAAGTATTTACCACTCCCTGCTGATCAGGTTTCCATCTATTTAGAGAACTGTTTAAATCAGAAACTTTGCCAATAGAAAGTGTTAGATAAGTTGCGATCGCCTTAGCAAACTCCCCCTCATAACCCTGCTTCACCATCTCATCATGCGCCAACCTTACCCACTTCACAAACGTCATCAGCGCCAGCAATTGCCGAGATGTGAATAGCTTACCGAAATCATCTAAACCATATAAATGAGTAAAAAATGCCCTTGTATCACCAGAAAAGATTGGCTCATTCGGAACCGTTAAACCTGTCTCTTCACAAAGCTTTTCTAATCTCTTCTTTAAATCAACTTCGTCAGGAATATAAGACGACTCATAATGTTTTCCTGCTAAATAAGTTTTTCCCTTAGCCCCCTGTGTTGTGCAAACAGTTGCCATTAATTGCTGCCCGATTCTTCCTGCCTTTCCTTCTGCTTTTACCTGAGCAGAATTAACCGTAGTTCCACAATGCCGACAAGTAGATTGACCTCTCGCACTCCCCGCCGCAGGATCAAACCCCAAATCCTTTTCAGATGAAGCCTCCACCACCTCAAACTCCACCCGCATCGTCACATGATTAGGGATTACCCGCAACGCCACATACTTCTTCGCCTTCTTACAGAGCCAAGTCTGCCGCACCAGAGGCACATCCGCCCCACAAGCAGGATTTGGACATTTCACCGTCCGCGTCCATAGATAAGCCACAGGCGTAAGCGAATTCACCCTCTCCCCCAGCCCCTCTCCCATCAAGGGAGAGGGGAGCAAGAGGTCTAATTGATGATTTGTTGTAATAGGGAGATAGTGATCATCATTAGCTACTCTTGCCTCCCCCCCCTCGTAGGGGGAACTGAGGGAGTCTAAACTTATTCCTAGCCCAATAGTTAAGTCCAACACTCTTACTCTTGCCTCCCCCCCCTCGTGGGGGGGACTGAGGGGGGGAGCTATTGACGCATCAAAGCCAGCAACCTGATCATCAATAGCCCGTAAAACCCGATCCAGATTCTGCTCCACATCGATCGCCGAAAACCTCAAAAACCTCAGCCCAAGTTCCTCCAACAAGGTCTGACGCTCCCGATCTTGCACCTGTTGATCGTCATGAACTGAACCATCAATCTCAACAATTAAGCGACTTTGAGGTATATAAAAATCAACCACAAAAACACCAATAGGCTGCTGACGACGAACCTTATAACCCCTCTTTTTCGTCCTCAATTGCTCCCATAAAACCTTCTCAGTCAAAGTTGACTCACGCCGAAGACTCTTCGCCACCTCAACCATCCTCAACCGCAAAGCCTCAGAAATCTCCCATTTCTCCGCAACTCCATCTCCCCTCTCCCTCAATGGGAGAGGGGCTGGGGGAGAGGGTTTCTCAATCCTCGGATACAGATCCCCAATCTGCGATCGCACCTTCTCAATTACCCAATTCCCCCAAAGCTCCACCTCATCCGCCAACCTCTTGCCATACCTTTGCGGATACACCAACGTACATAACTCAATAATATGCGCCACAGGATTGAGATCCACCGCAAACGTCTCACAACCCAACCGCAACGCCTCCAACGGAATCGCCCCACCACCCGCAAACATATCCAAAACCTTAGGCGGCGGCACATCCTGTAATTTCGTACCCACAGGCAACCCCAACCGCTCCCTTTGCGCCTCCAAAATCGCATCCTTTGCCTTACTAATCGTCTCAGGCACAGCCTCCCACTTACAGAGATCGATCATCTGCTTTTTGAGATGCGATCGCTTTTGATGCGACTCAGGCGCCGCCACCAAAGACGCAAACACCGCCGCCCTTGCCGCCACAAGCGGTCTACGCGCCCACCACAAATGCAAAGTCGAAATATGCCCCTTCCGAATCGACTTCTCCCGCGCCGCCTCCACCGATATCTCCTTAATCGGAATAAAATCTTCAATCAAACGGCGATCGGTCATAAATAACTCAATGATAAAATGATAGCTAGTTGTGGGAATTACCCACATACTCACACAATTATTATAAATAACATTGTGTAAAATCGCAGTTTTTTAATTAAATATGCCGACAATATGGTAAACACTAATTTTCGCATCATCAAAGAAGCAATTCGCACCGATGATCGTGGACGGATCACCATTGGTACTGAAGCAAAGGGCAAAACTTACCAAGTCCTAGTCAACGACCTCGGACAAATTCTCTTAGAACCAGTAATCACCATCCCCGAACGCGAACGCTGGCTCTTTGAAAATCCCGAAGCCCTAGCAGCCGTCAAACAAGGACTCAAAGAATCTGCTGAAGGGAAAGGAAAATATCTTGGCTCATTTGCTCAATATGCAGACTTAGAGATTGACGATTAAATCTATCGCTGACGCAAACACTTTTTCTGCAATATCGATTGAGATACAGCACAATTCATCATCTGGCTCGATCTCATCAGTGGTATCGCCCATAGGATATTTTGAAGGTAAATATACGGCATTTAATAAGTCACATTCATCATCGGAAATATTCACTATAATTCCTTTTCTTTGCAGCAAATATTTCAATTCAAGAATATCATGCGTTCTTTTCAGGTTGATCCCACACTCTATAACAATAGCTTTGAGAGCTTTTTCAACTGATTGCTGTGCATTTTGCAAAGAGGGATTATAGAGCTTATTGTCAAGTAAAATTTTCGATGATTTTAGATTTTCTTCTGCATAATCCAACCATATTTTAGTTTCACTTTTCAAAAATCACCTCACCGCACTTAATTTCATTTATAAAACTACCTTGAGCATCTGAGCGCAGTGGGATCACATCAATTGGGAAAAAAGCATATAAAGGTCTCAAAAGTTTTCGATATTTTAAAGCAAGGGTCAAGTAAGTTTGGCAACTATTTTGGAAGATTGCAATATCAATGTCATTAGGTGTATTTGATTTTAAAAAAGAACCAAAGATAATCACCTTCTCCACTTCTGACTCTTGAGAAAGTTGTTCTACGATATATTTCTTTAAATTTGCTTTAGTCAGTTCTGTTGAAGAAATGGAATCAACTTGCGGTAGATTCATGAGATTACTCCCAAAGACTATAAATCCTATATTCCTATTAACTAGCATAGCGTGCGATCGCCGCCGCCCCAATCACATAGCGCGTCACCTGCTTCACCTCCAACACATCCCCCGCCAACACCTTCGCAGGATTTTGAATTGTCAATAACTGCGGCTGCTCAGTCTTACAACCCCACACCACATACAACCAATAGGAATCACCCAACTGCTGTGCCTTGCGCCACTCATTCGCCGTTAACGATATCCCCTGAGCCGATCGAGATCGCCCCTTCACCTCAATCCGCCGCACCGCCGCCACATTTGTCTCAGGATCAATAGCCCCCTCACTGCGAATATCAAACCCACTACCATCGTGATTATTACTAATATCTTCAGGAAACCAACCGCGATCGCGCTCATAGTTCATCACATAAGCCATCGCCAAAGCCTCCACTTCAGGATCATTTCTCATGTCTGGATGATTAGTAACTATGGCGATCGCCGCAGGATGCACCAACGCTGTCCCCAAATAAACCACCCGTCCCAAACGCACAATTTTTAAATAATCTAACTCCTTCTGCTTAGTTTGATAACGCTCCTGCAAATCGCGCACCCGCTTCTGAGCGCTATCCCTCGCCACCCGAAAAGTCTCATCACCAGCAGCCACCTTACCCGCTAGTCGCATTTGCTTAGTCTGCTCCGCCCGAATTGCCGCCTCCATCGCCTTTGTCAAATAATCTTGGCGAATATCTAACTCGCGCTGCCGACTTGCTTGTTCTTGCTTCATCATCGGCATCTGTACCTTTACCTTAGCCCAATCGTTTAGATGCTCCTGTTCTGGCGGCGTTGGTGGCACAATTAAAATCTCCAGATTCTCCAGATTCTCAAGATCATCCAGACGCGCAGGAGCCAAATCATGCAAACAGTCTGGCGAAATTAAAGTAAATTGACCATCTTGCTCAGAAACTGCACAAAGCCCCGCCCTCAACACCAGATCCTTACCTTTCTGCTGTCCCTCAATCTGCACCTCCAAGAAATGAATC
>JBJTVM010000670.1:0-19591 GCA_046081205.1 Pseudanabaena sp.
ATTTATAAACGTGTGCGGTTGCCCTGGGCTGTATCCAAAAATGGCAACGCTATTTTGAGATTTAGTGTAAACTATGAAATGATTGTGAAAAGATTGAATAATGCCCACAAATGATGTCCGCAAAGCCTGAATTGAATAACCAAGAGCTTGAGCAAGCTCAAGTAATAATGACATCACCACCAAAAGCTCAGATGAAATCTGAACATTGGCAAATTGTTACTACAACTTTTCTCACGGTTTTTCTTGCGGAAGTTGGAGACAAAACCCAACTCAGTGTTTTAGTGATGTCGGCGCAGTCGCATCAGCCTTGGATTGTATTTGCGGGAGCAGCGATCGCCCTAGTCTCCACTAGCTTATTAGGCGTAATCGCAGGTAAATGGCTAGCGAAAACCTTCTCACCAAGTTTGCTAAATACCTTAGCTGGATTAAGTTTTCTGGTTTTGTCAATTAGTTTATTGTGGGAAGCGATCGCTTAAAAAATATGGATTGGCAATTACTATTTCTAAGCTTTGGTACGATTTTTTTGTCTGAGTTAGGTGACAAAAGCCAATTAGCTACCTTGAGTTTAAGTGGTAGCTCAACGGCTCCTAGATTTGTTTTTATTGGCTCAGCCGCAGCCCTGCTAGTAGCTAGCTCGATTGGCGTATTTTTGGGTGAGAGCATTTCCGAACTTTTGCCAACTAAAATACTCAAGGCGATCGCTGCTTTGCTATTTGCCATGATGGCTATGCGTCTGTTGATGAATGATGGTGACTAGCACCCCCAAAAGCAAAGCGCCCACTTAGTGAATGCTTTGCTTTTATAATTGGGTTCTCCATGTCCATCACAAACCATGAAACCTCTTGCCATCATCATCCTAGGAGAAAAAAGTGTTGCGATCGCTAGACAAATTCAAACCATAATTCCTAACGCTACAATTTATGGACTTGCATCGCGTACCCAAACAGCCGATCGCCAATATGACAAATTCAGTGAAACCGTCAGCGAATTATTTAGCCAAGGACATCCAATTATTGGCCTTTGTGCCGCAGGAATTCTCATTCGTTCCCTAGCACCATTACTCTCAGATAAACGTGCTGAACCACCCGTAATCGCGATCGCCGAAGATGGTAGTGCCGTAGTGCCTCTCTTGGGCGGACTGAATGGGGCAAATGAACTTGCTAGAGCGATCGCCAAATCACTTCAAGTCCAAGCCGCAATTACGACCACAGGCGATTTGCGCTTTCAAACTTCATTGTTAGCTCCACCTGCTAATTATCGGTTATTAAATTCCGATGAACAGGCAAAGATTTTTTTAGCGGATTTATTAGCAGGAGCAAGGGTCAAACTCATCGGCGATGCAACTTGGTTAAGTGATAGCAATCTTCCCTTTGCTGACGACGCTACACATCAGATAGAAGTGATTTCTGAGGAAGTAGAGCTAGAAGCGATCGCTTCTCGACTAAGTTCTAAGTACTTGATATACCAAACAGGATTCTCTCAAAATTCCCAAACTATAGGTACGGTCTCGATCATTGGGACGGGACCTGGAGCCGCAAAATGGATGTCACCCGAAGTCAAAGCGATTTTAGAAGCAGCTACGGATTTTGTCGGCTATAAAACCTATGTGAATCTAGTTAAAGAGTTTACTAAAGGCAAGGTAATCCATGCTTCCGATAATCGTGTCGAGCTAGATCGCGCCCGCCATGCCTTAGAACTAGCTATTGATGGCAAATCTGTAGTCATTGTTTCATCGGGAGATGCGGGAATCTATGGCATGGCTTCTGCCGTATTTGAAGTAGTTGATCAAGATCAGCCAAAATGGAACCATATCCATATCCATGTTGCTCCTGGTATATCTGCCGTCCAAGCTGCCGCCGCCGCGATCGGTGCGCCCATCGGACATGATTTCTGTACTATTTCTCTATCAGACATTCTCAAACCTTGGGAAATTATCGAGCAGAGGTTATCTGCGGCTGCCCAAGCTGATTTTGTAATTGCAATCTATAATCCCATTTCTACACAGCGTAAATGGCAACTCCCATCCGCCAAAGAAATATTATTAAAATGGAGATCGCCTAATACACCAGTAGTTCTTGGTCATAAAATGGGACGTAAAGGCGAAAATGTGAAAGTGATTACACTTGCGGAATTAGAGCCTGAACTTGCTGATATGCAAACGGTGATTATCGTTGGTTCTAGTAAGACAAAGATTCTAGAATTAGGCGATCGCATACGAGTCTACACACCCCGCACATACAACTAATACCAAAGCACAAAATGGCGTAGCCATTTTGTGCTTTGGTATAACTAAATTCCAAGATTTTGGCAAAGCTCTTCAATTGACTTCATAGGCAAATATAGCTTCATGGGTTCCTGTCTAAATTGTTTAAAGCCATATTTTATATAAAAGCTCAAAGCTCTCTTGTCTAAAGCTTCTGCAATTACTGCTAGAGACGCAACTTGTGTAGCTGCATCTTTAGCCTTTTTAAGAGCATCTATCAACAATAGTTCTCCAAAACGCCTACCTTTATGCTCATTATCAACAGCAAGGCGACCTAATAGTGTTGCTGGTAATGATGGATAACGTGGTAATCGTTTAGCAAAACTTTCCTCTAATGCCGTAACATCAATCATGTACGAAGAGAGTGTATAGTAAGCCAAGACATCCATCTGCGGTTCGTCAATTAAAACAAATACAGTTGAAACTCTTTTTTTAAGATCTTGAGAAGCTTGCTTCCGTATGTATGTATCTAAACTCTCTTCTCCACAGCAAAAGGTTGAGCGGATATGTGATTGACTATCAAGTAGATTGATTTTGAGAACCATTAATCTGACATTGTTTGCTTGTAGTATAAAGCAGCCGATTTTAAGGCTTGATTGGGCTTTGGAGGATTGAGAAGCGCATCAACAAAAGCCTCACTGTCTTGAATACTAAGCTTTAATGTTTGGTGTTGCTCAATAACTTTGTAGGCTGCTGCTTGAATACTGGAAACCACAAAATCCGTAAGAGTTCGTCCTTCGAGATCTGCGGCTTTTTGAATTAGAGCCTTGGTTTCCTGACTGATACGTGCTTCTAGACGCGCTACTGATTTGGGAGAAGTTTCTGTAGTCATGGCGTTAGGCTCGTAAAATTAGACAAGATTGTGAATTATACCAAAGCATAAAATGGCTACGCCATTTTGTGCTTTCAAAACCCTTACAAGGTTTGGCTTTTAATTCACAAAACTGTCGTCACAGTTCTGTGAATTAGTGTTAAGTATATACGGCAATTTGCCGCACGTCAATATTGAATATTGTGGCGAGAAGTGTTGTCTCTCATATAGCACTGAGCAGGCTAGTGAAGTAAAGGTTTGTTTCCCTGCCTTAGGCGGGGAGACAAACCTATGTACCTCGCTTGCTTGAAAAAAGTTATAACGCACTCTGAAAGATCAGCGATCGCTGAGTTTTGATAGGCCATTTATTAATTTTTGGTTTTCATGTTCCAGTCGTACAGCTACTCGAAAATAGCGATCGCCTAATTCAGGAAAACTCAGACAATCGCGAATGAGAACCTGAGCTTTTTGTAATAGTTCCTTTTGCAAAATTGAACCAGCAATTTCTGTTTGCACTAATAGATAGTTTGCAGCATTTGGAAATGGATTTAATCCTGATATTTGTGACAAACCTGTAAATAGTTGCGATTTAGCACTTTTTAACCATGCCCATGTTTGGTGCTGAAATTCCACATCTTCTAATACAGCAATTCCTGCGGCGGCGGCTAAACTATTGACACACCAAGGATCTCGCCAAGATTGCCAACGTTGCAGACGTTCGGGATGGGCGATCGCATAGCCAAGTCTCAATGCTGGCAAACTGTAAAACTTAGTCAGCGATCGCAAAACCACTAAATTAGGATGTGATGGGACTAAATCGATTAAACTTTGCTGTTGGTCTGGTGTGAGGAAATCCATAAAAGCTTCATCAATCACCACCAAGGCAAATCTCTCTAAGTAAGGAAGAATGCTTTCTCTTGTAAATAAATAACCCGTTGGATTATGGGGATTATTAATCAAGATTCCTTTGGTATGGGAATTAGTGATTTCTGGCAGATCCGCATTAAAAGTTACATCTTGAGTTCTAAATAGAAATGGATATCTTTCGACTTGACAATCAAAGGTTTTCAGAGCGCGATCGTAGTCGGTAAAGGCAGGTGTAAATAGAACCGTTGAAGATAGTTGCGAAAGGTCACGCCCCACCCAAGTTAATAGCTCCGCTACACCGTTACCAGCCAAAATCCATTCTGGGTCTAGTTGATGAAACTTACCTAAAGCCTGTCTGAGCAGGGCATATTCGGGGTCAGGATAATGGTTGAGATCGGTTAAATGAGATTGGATCGCGGCGATCGCCGATTTAGGTGTGCCAAGGGGATTAATACTCGCCGAAAAATCTAAAATCTGCTCTGGTGCGATGCCAGCCATAGTCGCTGCCCACTGTCGATTCCCCCCGTGAACTGGGCGTGATGGTCGTTGCTTTGCGCCTGCAATATAAGTTTGTAAGTCATTGGGACTGATCATTTTTTTCCTTTAAACGAAATCCCAAGAGATTTTTTGAAAGTGCTGCAAAGCAGCACTTTCAAAAAATCTCTTGGTTTGGATTTGCTCGTAAAGCGCTGTAATAAAAATCCTAGCTCTCTTTTTTGGATTTTAGGTCACACAACTTACGGGAATACAGGTTAAGCTAGGATTAATCATCGCCTCTTACGTCACAATCTATGCTACGAATTGTCACCCAGAGAACTGAAGCAGAATCCGAAATCAAGCGGATTTGCGATCGCATTTATGACGATCAGATGACCCACAAGGAAGCCACCGTCACCGAAATCATCCAAACGGTAAAACGCAAAGGTGATACAGCTCTGCTGCACTATACCTCTGAGTTTGATGGTCAAGACTTTACAGCCGCAGAACTGCGTGTGAGTGGCTCAGAGCTTGACGCTGCTTATCAACAAGTCAAAGGTGGTCTGCTCAAAGCGATCGAGATGGCGCATCAGCGCATCGTAGAATTCCATAAGATGCGCGTGCCTAAAAGTTGGGTGCATTTTGGCGATAAGGATGTGGTGTTAGGCAAGCGCTATACACCCGTTGACGCTGCAGGTATTTATATTCCAGGGGGGAAAGCAGCCTATCCAAGTACAGTATTGATGAATGCTGTACCTGCAAAAGTTGCAGGGGTGAACAAAATTGTGATGGTTACGCCTCCAGGGCAGGAGCGCACGATTAATCCTGCGATTCTGGTGGCGGCTCAGGTAGCTGGGGTGGAAGAAATTTATCGTGTCGGTGGCGCACAGGCGATCGCCGCCTTAGCCTATGGCACTGAAACTATTCCCAAGGTAGATGTGATCACAGGTCCGGGCAATATTTACGTCACCCTCGCCAAGAAACAAGTATTCGGTCGGGTCGGTATTGATTCGATCGCAGGGCCTTCAGAAGTCTTGATTATTGCTGATGCCAGCGCTAATCCCACCTATGTTGCTGCCGATATGCTTGCTCAAGCAGAACATGATCAAATGGCAGCATCGATCCTAATTACCAATGATTCGCGCCTCGCCAATCGTGTCTCCGAAGAAGTAAATCGGATGCTTGAAAATCATCCCCGTCGAATGATGACCGAAAAGGCGATCGCCCATTATGGCTTAATTGTGGTGGTTGATAGCCTGAAAACCGCTGCTGAGCTATCTAACCAGTTTGCGCCAGAACACCTAGAACTAGAAGTCGAAGAGCCTTGGCAATTAGTTGATCAAATTCGTCATGCGGGGGCAATTTTCATTGGGCATTCTACACCTGAAGCTGTAGGTGACTATTTAGCAGGTCCAAATCATACTTTGCCGACCTGTGGTGGTGCGCGTTATTCCTCAGCGCTTGGGGTCGAGACTTTCTTAAAGCATTCCAGTTTGATTCAATTCAGTCCTGAAGCCCTAAAAGAAGTATCAGGAGCGATCGCATTGCTCACGGAAGCCGAAGGCTTACCCTCCCACGGTGACTCGGTGAGCTTACGTCTAAAAGATCTGTAATCACGATGGTTATAGCCAATTCTCCGCCTACGTTAACGATTCTGGCAAATGGCGATCGCCTAGATCGTCTGGAATTTGAGCGACGTTAGACAGCCGCAAATATCAAATCTACTAAGTTGCATGAAGCTGAGACTCATGAAATGGGGGGCAGTATTGCGGTTAGGGCGATCGCTAAATCAGGAAACGCTAAAGGTGAAACTTGGCTAGGCTCAGAAAGGATGAGATGTTCGATGTAACCCGTTGCTGTGGGTTTGCGAAAGATGTGCAGTTGACGTTTTTGAGGAGCTAATACCCAATAGTCAGCAATACCTGCTTTCGCATAGAGTTTATCTTTGGTTTCACAATCCTGCTTTAATATGGAGTCAGCAACTTCTACAATGAGATAGATTTGCTCAGGATATGGATGTTGGTCGGTATAGTCGAGAACTGTTCCTTGGGTGATCGCTAAGTCTGGTTCAGGTTCCGAGAAATCATCTAAATGAATGGGATCTTGAGTACGAACTAAAGCAGAATTGCCAAGGCGATCGCGGAAAACATTGGCAAGCAAATGTAGCGAAGTGACGTGGGGCGTTCCTTTGCATGCCATTAAGGTAATTTGTCCGTCAAGTAATTCAGTACGCTCATTGCAATCCAAAATTCCCAATTCACTCATGCGGCGATAATCGTTAGCTGTCCAACGTTTAAGGATGCTTGACTCTAGAGTGATCCGAGGAATAGTTTCGTTGACAAGAGCCATAGTTTGCTTGATTGGTTATCTCACGAATAATGTCTAAGTTTTCATGTTGCTTACGGCAACATGAAAACTCAACAAGCATTTTTACACATCAGTTGCGAAGTGCTGTAATTAAAAGCCCATGACCTGCGAAGTGCTGTAATTAAAAGCCCATGACCTTTGCCACGCTAGTAATATCTGGGGCAACACCTTTATGTAACTTGGCTTCGGCACAGGCGATCGCTGTGTCGGGATCTTTAATACCATTACCAGTTAAAACACAGACAATCGTTGCACCAGAAGGAATCTGATCACTGACCTTGAGCAACCCAGCAACCGAAGCGGCACTAGCAGGTTCACAGAAAACCCCTTCTTCCCCTGCTAGGAACTTGTAAGCTGAGAGAATTTCGACATCGGTGACACTATGGAAAGTGCCACCGCTTTCTTCACGTACCTTGAGTGCCTTTGCCCAGTTTGCAGGATTACCGATTCTGATCGCTGTGGCGATCGTTTCGGGTTGTGCAAAGACTTGTCCTGTAACTAGAGGGGCTGCTCCTGCGGCTTGAAATCCCATCATGCGGGGGAGTTTCTTTGCCTTGCCTGATGCATAGTATTGCGAGAAGCCCATCCAGTAGGCGGAAATATTGCCTGCATTACCCATAGGTATGCAGAGCCAATCTGGAGCATCACCGATCGCCTCGACTAGTTCAAAGGCGGCTGTTTTCTGGCCTTCAAGACGATAGGGATTGACGGAATTAACTAGTGTAATCGGGAATTTTTCCGACATTTCCCGCACAATTTCTAGAGCTTGGTCAAAGTTGCCATCGATCGCAATGACTTCAGCCCCATAGATCAGAGCTTGGCTTAACTTACCGAGAGCAATTTTGCCATCGGGAATCAATACAAAAGCTTTAAGTCCGCCGCGTTTTGCATAGGCTGCTGCTGCTGCCGAAGTGTTACCTGTACTCGCGCAAATGACAGCCTGAGATCCTGCCTCCTTAGCTTTGGAGATCGCCATCGTCATCCCCCGATCCTTAAAACTGCCTGTGGGGTTGAGTCCGTCATACTTGAGTAGGACTTTGATATTACGCCCTAGTTTTTGGCTCAGGGCGATCGCGGGAATTAGCGGTGTATTGCCTTCATGCAAAGTTACGATCGGCGTTTGGTCTGTAACTGGCAAATAATCAGCATAGCGACATATCAGTCCGGGCCAACCATTAGGAACTGTAGATGCAGGGTAAAGATCGAGACGAGTATCAATCACGCTTTCTTATATAAAATGCTTATAAACTATCAAACTTAGTTTAGCCTGATACCAATTTCAAAATCCTGACTGGGTTTGAGTTGTACTGGCAAACGAGTATAAGCTTATATATTACTGCAAATAGTTGAAGCGATCGCCAAAATAATATAAGGACAGCAATTCTCAATCAAAGCCCGATAGGCATAAGCGAAGCTTCGTGTCACCTATCAGCACAAAATGGCTACGCCATTTTGTGCCTTCAAAACCCTTACAGGGTTTGGTTTTTAATTCACAGAAGTGTGGAGACACTTGTGTGAATTGGTATTATCTAGCCAAAGTAACGATTTAGTAAGCTACTAACCTGAGACGGCTTGACATAGCTATGAAGATCTTTATTAGGCATAATCATTAAATTAGGCGCTTGGTGGCACTGCTTTTGACATCCCGTTTTTTGAATTTGGACGCGATCACTCCAGCCGCGATCGCGTAATTCTTGTTCCAAAAGCTGATACACCTCTTTACCACCCTGTAGCCAACAGTCCGTTTTTTGACAGATCAAAATACTAGATGCTTGATTCTTTTTTTTCTTAACCACAGTGTAGGTATCACTTCTTACAATTTTTCGCCATTTGCGGTGTGCTTCGCACGCCGCAAATGGCAATATCAAACTCATGTTAAATGAAGGCGGCGCTTTGCGCCGCCTTCATTTAACAAAGGGAGGACGCGAAGCACCCTCTCTTTGTTTATGGCTGATATTCTGGCTTTTCATGTTCAACAACAAACACATTGGAATAGAGATGCGCCACAATCTCTTGACCCTGCTGTGTCAGAGATAAATAGTAAAGAGCGTCCTTGACAAATGGGTATACGCTTGTCCAATAGAACTTAGGATAATTTCGGCGTAAATCCCCTGGGTGGGCATATCCAAGCGCCTCATTTACACCAGTCTCCTCAAATTCATAGAATAAAGCTCCTATTTTTTTGAGATAACGTGGATCGCTAAGTTGTCCAATCAAATCCGCCGATCGCACTAGTCCTGCAAAATGTGTCGTATCTTGATGGTCACCAGTTTTAGGTACAGGAAATCGCGTTAGTTCAATATTGCGGCAAATTTTTTCGGCTTTAATCAAAGCGTGATTAGCAAAGCGTTGATTTACAAATAGTTTGGCGCGATCGACGTGATATGGCGTTAAACCTGCGTCGGAAGCCCCTGCGGGTAACTCCACCATCGCATCACCAATTCCCGTGGCAAACTTACCATTGCCATCCTGAAGGCAAACACCTTTGACATAGCCAATATCATGACAGACCAGAGAAATGATGTAATGCAACCAATCTTCGGGTGAGACTCGACCTTCACGAATATGCTTGCCACGCAAAATTTCCTGCCCAACTAACGTTACTAGGATCGTATGTTCGACATTATGGTAAAGCGCATCGCTATTGGCTATGTTTTCGAGAGCCATGTTGCCAGCCCAGCCAATGATATCTTCGTAATCATGTAGATAGCCACCATAGGTACGGCGATACCCTAGCTTTAGTTGTTCAACAAAGTTACCTATTAGGAGTTCAGTTGCATTAAACATAAATCTTTATGTACCTATGTAAAGCCAAAATCTACTCTAAATCATAAGCCCAACTCTTATTTTTGGCGCGAACATCAATAAAATTTTTAGGAGTATCCTTTTTGGTCTAATGATTCAGCAATTCTCATTATAAAAAATCGTTTTTTTGCAAGCGAGTAACTGGGAGGCTTTCAAAAACCGATTTTGGTGTTTCCAGTGCTGAAAGTGCTCAAAACACCAAAATCATTTTCATAATGATAAATACTACTAAGGATTTTAAGTTGAGGCAAAAAGTACTATATGTGAAATATGGTTAAGGTAGTATTATTGGGTTGATGAATCTTACTCCTAAATATTAAATATGCTTAAACACTTTGCTGGTCGTTTGTTACTGCCTTTATCCATCGCTTTGGCAGTAGCTTCATGTCAGCAGCCTAGTGCTACAACAACATCTCCAGCGCCGTCAGTGGCAGCTTCAGCATCTCCTAGTGCCAGTCCCTCCGAATCCCCAAAGGCAGACGCATCACCTAAGGCTGATGCATCTCCTAAAGCCGATGCATCTCCTAAGGCAAACGAACCTTCCTCTGGTAAAACCAAAGATATTGATGCCTTGATCAAAGAGAATGCTGAGTATAAGGAAATGTATGAAGCAACTAATGGAATTAAGTATATCGGGTTAGTTGAGACAGAAACCTGCAAGGCTTTGGATCAAGGTGTGCCTTTCCCTACTCTAATTGATGCTCTTGAGAAGGAATTTGATAAGCAGGGTAGTTCCATGCCCGCAGATAAACTCAGGAAGTTGAAAGAGTATACGGGTTTTGTCGTTGGTGCTAGTGTAGTTATCTCTTGTCCTCAACATAAAGATAAGATTAAGCCTTAATTTTCTAAGTAACCTTCGTAAACTAAAAAAGAGAGACAGTACTAGGTGCTGTCTCTCTTTTTTGGAACGCTATAATTGCATATATGAAATCTGGTTATACTCTGCCTGTATTTGCGATCGCTGCTGCTAAAGCCGCAATTTCTGCTATACACAAAAACATCGCAACTTCAGTCAGCCTTGATCTCTTAGACTCTGGCTCTGGTGAAGTGGCGATCGCCCAAAGTGCAATTATTGATGAGAATACTGCTCTTGCAATTGCAATCAGTGATCCAGGTGATAATCTTGACCTGACCGCAGGAACGCCCGTCTGGGCGTGGGTAACTCTAGAATCTACAATGGATGGGGAGCGAATAATTTTAGAAGCAGGGGAAGGATTAGGAAAAACTGCTAATGGGAAACCAGCAATCTATCAATTAACCCGAGATTTAGCAGAAGTAAATCTCATCCCATTGCTGCCAAAAGATATTGCTGCGAGAATTAGATTCATTTTGCCTGAAGGTAGAGCATTGGCTAAACGCACTTCTAATGCCGCTTTTGGGATTTTAGAAGGTTTGTCTCTACTAGGTACTTCCGCAATATCAAAACCACTTTCTGTTGAAGATAAATTGGAAGAGTTTCGCTTAGACTTACGGAACAAAGCTGCAAATTCCCATGAAATAGTCTTTTATATTGGTGCAAATGGTTATCAAGTAGCTCAAAATTTAGGATTTCAGTCTTCGCAATTGGTGCAGACAGCCAATTGGATCGGTGCAATGTTAGTAGAAGCGGCTCTCTTAGGCGTAACTTCAATCACTATCGTGGGCTATCATGGCAAATTGTTAAAACTCGCTGGTGGAATTTTTAATACTTCTAGTCACTTAGCTGATGCCAGAATTGATATTTTAGTTAGAGCCGCAGTAAACCAGAAGTTACCATTTGCGCTAATTCAAGAAATAGAAAGTCTATCCACTGCTGAAGCTGTCCATAAAGTATTAGTTGAGCATGGATATGATCGCCAAATATTCCAATATCTCACCAATCAAATTACACAACGCACCACAGCCTATATCCAAAAATATACGGATCGCCAAATTGAGATTAAAACAATTTTATGCGATCGCTTAGGGCAGTTAGTTGTCTAAGATTAAAGACAACGCTTTGCGTTGTCTTTAATCTCAGAGCTTTTAATGCAACCAGTTTATATTGTCGGTGCGGGCCCTGGTGACCCAGATCTCATTACTGTTAAGGGGCGAAATCTTCTTACCAAGGCTGATGTGGTCGTTTATGCCAATTCGCTGATTCCTGACTCAATGCTGCAATTTTGCCGCACCGATGCCGAAATTATTCCTACTGCGAGCAAATCTCTAGAAGAGATTTTGGAAATAATCATCGACAGAATGCGATCGCAAAAATTAGTAGTCCGTCTACATGATGGCGATCCTAGTCTATATGGCGCTATTCAAGAACAAATGATTGCACTCAGTGAAGCCCAAGTTCCCTTTGAAATAATTCCGGGGGTGAGTGCTTTTCAACTAGCTGCGGCTCGCTTACAGGTAGAACTAACGGTTCCTGAATTAGTACAGACAATTATTCTCACGCGCATCAGTGGGCGTACTCAAGTCCCTGAGCGCGAAGAACTCTCAAGTCTGGCATCGCACCAAGCATCATTATGTCTCTACCTCAGCGCTCATCATGTCGAGAATGCTCAAGCAAAATTAATGGAACATTATCCTGCCGATACGACAGTAGCAATTTGTTATCGATTGGGTTGGGATGATGAGAAAATTTTGACATTGCCTCTTGCAAATATGGCTTTGGTCACACAAAAAGAGAACTTAACTAGAACAACTCTATTTGTGATTAGTCCTGCTTTAAACCATGTCAATAAGGGCGAAAAAGGGCGATCGCAGTTATACAGTTCTCACTACAAACGACTTTTTCGTTAATGCTAACGTGAATTCGATATTGCCATTTGGGGCGTGCGAAGCACGCCCCAAATGGCGCAAAATGGTAAAAATCGCAAGGCGATTTTTACCATTTTGCGCGTTCGTCATCCAAATTATTGGGTAGGGGTAATCCCCCCGTGGTTGCCCTGTCGTTCTGTTTAGGTATGGTATTTAGCCGAAAATCTTTAAAGATCCTAAGCCAAGAGCCAGAAACCCAATAATCCCCAAAAGAGTTTTTTGTAATCTCGTCATGACTGGTTTAATCTCGTAAGTGACCAACAGCCGATCCTTAGCTAGGTCTGCTTCTGGCTTTTCCCATGTTTGCCCATCATACCAACCCGATTCTTCATAAAAAATCTTCGCACTATCCAGTCTTTGCTTGACGTGACTCCATCCTGACAATAGCAACAGCACTGGCAAAATCAGCCCTACAGCACCGCCAATACTAGCCACACAGATAAATTGCCATAAATGTCGGCTTGGAGACTCGATGCTCATCGCCACTGGTGCAAAAACAACAGTAAATCCTAGCCACATGAACAACAACACACGCAAATATTGCGATCGCTCTAATTTTGCCCAGCGATAGAAGAACGCTTCCTTAAGTTCAATATATTCATTAAGTGGTTGTTGGTCTTTGGGAACTGGACAGGTCATGAGTTATGTAATGATGAGCAAATATTCTGTCAGTGTAACTCTTTTCAATAGGTTTAGAACTATGCTTTGGCAATCACAAATATGCCGACAGCAATCATTACGCCACCAGCAACTAGGTTGATTTTGTTTTTGGTTTTAGCACTAGCGATCGCACTTAATTTGTCTGCCATAAGTGCATACATAAGCTTGACACCACCTACAGCTAATGTGGCAACCAAGATAACGGTGATCGTGTCTAAATAGGATATTTTCGAGATATTAATAAAAGCTGGCAGAAAGCCAAGATAGAATAATGTCGCTTTTTGGTCACCTAAAGTAATGGCTAAACCCGTTACAAAACTAGACAACAAAGAAGACTTTACAGTCTGCTCAGTCTTAGTCTCTTGCGCTTTTGACCTAAATAAACTAATTCCTAGCCATATCAGATAAGCCCCACCAAGATATTTGATCACAACGAAGAGACTACCCATCGTTTTAGAAAGAAACGATAGACCCAAAATGGCGATCAAGATAAAAATAATATCTCCCGTTACGATGCCCATGGTCGTGAAAACACCGTGGATAAACCCATAGGTTGCCGCTCTTGTAGTTACAGTCAATACACTGAGACTAGGAATCGCTGCTAAGACAACCATGGCAGCGAACAGCGAAACAATATTGCTAAATGTCATATCTAATACCAAAACACAAATTGGCTACGCCAATTTGTGTTTTGGTATAGAATGTCTAAGTTTCTGAAAATGTTGGGCTTGACATGCTAAAGACTCTCGGTATCATTCGCCAAACCGTAATAGTGACTATTTGTTCATTTACGCTCAGCGCAGGTGAATTTGTTCAAGCCCAAGATGAATCCAATCCCATTTTAAAAATTGGTATTGTGCAGCGTTTTGGCGAGAGGCCCCAAGATCGACTGACATTAAAAGCAAGAGCAGGAGGACAACTGACGCTTTCCTTCCCTTCGGCTGATGGTAAAACAACACAGACTATTACCAGCGATCGCGTAGTGGTCGAAATCGCCTCACAGCCATTAGCTCAACCAATTCTCGAAGAAAAGATCGTTCTGAGTAATCACCGCAGTTTTGAGAATGCCGCAGCGAGTGCCTTCCACTGGAATGAAAAAGGCATCCAAACAGAAATGGCTCAGCCAAGACGTTGGCAAGTTTGGGCAAAGCGTGATGTCTATGACTCAATGTTATTGCGCTATTTGATGTTTTATACCCTACGATCGCAAGGTAATTTAACGGTGCAACTTGATCGCCGTGTATTGCCTCAAAAAGCGATCGCTTCCTTTACGATTGGAGATTTTCGATACAATCGCGATCGCCTTGATGTTAGTAGCAGTACAGGAATTGTCGAAGTTAGCTATCAGCGCGAGAATAAAGCCGAAATCAACAACCGTCCCTATGCAGGTACGCTCAGGCTACAACCCAATGCCCATCAAAATTTTACACTAGTTAATAATGTTGCCTTGGAAACCTATGTGCGTGGTGTGGTTCCCCATGAAATTGGATATAACGCTCCCTATGCCGCAGTCCAAGCCCAAGCAATTTTAGCGCGTACATATGTGTTGGCTAGCTTGCACCGTTTTAAGGTCGATAATTATGAACTCTGTGCCGATACTCAATGCCAAGTCTATCGAGGGTTGGAAGACACAACAGAAGTGGCTGATCGGGCGATATCGGATACTAGAGGCTTAGTACTGACCCATAACAATCGGGCGATCGATGCGCTCTATTCTTCAACTACAGGTGGCATTACCGCCAACTACAACGATATTTGGGATGGCACACCACGCCCCTATTTACAGTCGGTACTAGATCTTGCAAAACGCCCAGACAATATGCGATCGGCGAATATTAGTGATGATAAAAATTTGAAAGCATTTTTAGATCGCCAAGAAGGATTTAATGAGATGGGGTGGAAAAATCTGCGATGGCGGAGAGTTGGCACGTTAGAAGAATTGCAAGCATCTTTGAAAAGGTATTTGCGCTTCTCTGGGGATAACACAACTAATTTTAATGCAATTAAACAATTGCAAGTACTCAAAAGAGCTCCTTCAGGGCGAGTCTTAGAGATGGAAGTAACCACCGATACTGGCAAAATCCTCGTCAAAAAAGATGAAATCATTGATGCTTTTGATCCACCTGACAGTACATTTTTTAAGCTAGAGCCAATTTATCAAGATAAGGTATTAACTGGATATGCTTTTATTGGTGGCGGCTTGGGGCATGGGGTCGGCATGAGTCAAACGGGTTCTTACAATTTGGCTCGTATGGGCTGGACTTATGATCGCATTCTCAATTTCTACTACACAAATACCCAGCTAGAAAAGCTTCGTCCTGAGCATTACCAATAATACCAATTCACAGAAGTGTCACCACACTTCTGTGAATTAACGTGAATTCGATATAGCCATTTGCGCCGCACGAAGCGCGGTGCAAATGGCGCAAAATGGCTACGCCATTTTGCGCTTTGGTATAAAAAAGAGATAGCACGCATTGCGTGCTATCTCTTTTTTATTGGTGAGCCTTAAATTGATTTAAGACTTTTCAAATTTAGAAAGGAAATGTCAGGGTGTCTGGGAATAAGCGATTAGCTTCAATCAATACACCAGCTGTAATGGTCATCCATACAGCAGCTAAAACAGGAGCAGATGATAAGAAACCTTTCAATGGAGTTCTCCTTTTAAATAGTTTTGATAAATTCTCTAGATGGGAATATGCTGGGGGCAATTTTTAAAAGCTTTGTTTTGCAAAGCTTTTAAAAATTACTTGCGTATCTAGCGAGGTGAGACAGTAACTTCGTTTTCAGGAACTAATAGTTCACCAGTACTAAATTCTTTGATAGCAGCAAGAGGCCATGCAAATCCAGTTAGCATGTACTTGACAGCTAGAGGAAGATCAATGAGGATTTCCTTTTGAGTTGCGGTTGCTGCATCCTTATGGATAGCAATTAGGTAACCACGACCTACCCAGCCAATCCAGCCAGCAATGTATAGAAACATCAAGGCAGGAATAGTGAATTCGCCAGCGCGATCCAAGCGACCATCACTGATCAAGTGAGGTAGACCATCGTCTCCACAAAGTAAGCCTGCTTGAGCATACTTAGCAAAGCGGGCTTCAGTTTGAGCGATTTTACCTTTGAGGTATTCCGCAGGACCACTGCCAGCTTTGAAGTTAGCAAGACGAGCGGTGTAACCATCAACTTCTGATGCCAAACGATCTTGGAATGCAGAGGAAGTAGCACAAGGAGTCAAAGCATTAAATGAGAACTCTGCATATGCAGCAGGGGTTGCAGCAAGGCTCACGCCAAACCACAAGCTAATAACTAGAATGAGAGCAAAAAGTCTTTTCATAGACTGACCTTAATTTACCTTGGTTTAAGATAGGCAAAAATAACGAGATTTTAGTTTGAGAACTTAGCCTCCGATCCTATATCAGCGATCGCGCCTTGGTAAAGTAATCTTCACATCCTGTAAAGTAAGTTATCAATTAATACCAATTCACAGAAGTGTGGTGACACTTCTGTGAATTAAAAACCAAACCCTGTAAGGGTTTCGAAAGCACAAAATGGCTACGCTATTTTGTGCTTTGGTATAAGATGATCTAACTGCCGCCTTGCGGCAGTTAGATCATCTTAAATCTTGTTTTGAAATGCCAACTATTCTTGCGATCGAATCTAGCTGTGATGAAACTGCGGCAGCGGTAGTATGCGATCGCCAAATTCTTAGTAGCGTAGTTTCATCGCAAATCCAGACCCATGCGCTCTATGGTGGCGTTGTGCCTGAGATTGCGGCGCGTCAACATGTGGAGACGATTAATCCTGCGATCGCCCAAGCCTATCGTGAGTCTGGCAAAACATGGGCTGATATTGACGGGATTGCGGTGACTACTGCACCTGGGCTAATTGGTTCACTGATGATTGGGGTGACAGCGGCAAAAACTTTGGCAATGCTACACAAAAAACCGCTGATTGCTGTGCATCATCTTGAGGGGCATATCTGTTCAGCTTTGTTAGCCGATCCAACTTTGGAGCCGCCTTTCCTATGTTTACTAGTCTCTGGCGGACATAGCAGTATTATTTTGGTGAAGGACTACACCGATTATCAGGTGATGGGTAAAACTCGTGATGATGCTGCAGGTGAAGCATTTGACAAAGTAGCAAGGTTGTTAGGTTTGGGTTACCCAGGGGGGCCAGTGATCGACAAGATGGCGATCGCGGGAAATCCTAAAGCCTACAAGTTGCCACAGGGTCGCATCCCAGATTTTCCCTACGATTCCAGTTTTAGCGGGTTAAAGACTGCGGTGTTGCGGTTAACCCAAAAGCTAAGCCCCAATGGTGAAGCATTGCCGATCGCGGATATCTCTGCCAGTTTTCAAGAAACTGTTGCCGCAGCCCTTGCCACGCGCACAATTAAATGTGCGATCGAGCATAATTTATCGACAATTGTGGCGGTTGGTGGTGTTGCCGCCAATAGTGCTTTGCGATCGCGACTAGTGTCAAGTGCTGCAGAGCATGACATTCGCGCTATTTTCCCGCCTTTAAGTCTATGTACCGATAATGCAGCAATGATTGGTTGTGCGGGAGCAATTCACCTCGCGCGCGGCGAAACTTCTGCAATGAGTATTGCTACGCGATCGCGTTTGAATTTAGAAGATTGCCAAAGTTTATATAGCAAAGCAAGCTTTGCTTAATGTCAGTCCGACGAAAGCGAAAAATGGGAAGAATCGCTTCGCGATTCTTCCCATTTTTCAACATTTGCAGCGTGCTTCGCACGCCGCAAATGGCGATATCGAACTCACGGTTGCTTAGATCAAAGACCAAAAAATAAGTGGCGGCGCTCTGCGTTGCCACTTATTGCATAAAAAAATCGCCGCTTTGCGGCACTTTTTTACATAACCGATGGGAGGATTAAATTTTTCATGGCAACATGAATTTCTTCAGTGAGCTTTTTGGTACATTCCTTAGTAGAGGTACGGCTGGATTGATACTCGGTTAATCGCTCGGATACAGATAATGGCTCAGCCACTGAGATTGTTAATTTTCGCTTGCCAAAATCAGGAACTTCTTTAAAAGCTGACTCTTGATTGCGCTCGGTGACACGCTGTAACACGCTCCACATTAACTTCAAAACTTCGATATAACGACTAGGGCTAGGATGTTGGCGTACATAATCGCTGGTAATACCAATAATGCTTTCGGCAATTCGCATATGCCAATTGCTATAGCTAGCTTCAAGAGCTAATTGATCAGCAAAACCACGCTCCACCTCTGATAACTGCTCAATATCCTTAATGTCATTGCGAAAAATGCGATCCCATCCTGCTTGTTCTAGGCGACGGCAGCGATCAATGGGTGTACCCTTTGCCTTAATGCCAAAATTCATTTCGGCAACACTCAAAATGCGATCGGCTAACTCCTGCAAACTGGTTGCCAGATCATCAGAATTGTTGTTGCCGCTATCTATTTTGGCATAGTTGCCATAGAAGGATTTGTAATAATCTCTAACCCATTGTGCAAGATAAATACCCAAGTCATAAAGTCTTTGGTATCTGGTATCAGGGGTAATTTTAGGTTTACTGAGACCACATTCTTTTTCAATTGTGGCGATCGTTTGATCAATTTTGTCCCAATCCTTAGTCAAATACTCGTATTGAATACCTACAGGAATGATTAACATTTCCTCGGTGCGCCCTTCTTTTTGCAAATCTTCGGCAGCCCAAAACCCGATCTGAGCAATTCCAGGCTCTAGTTCTGCAATGGTTTCACTTTTGCCATTTGTGCCGCCTTCTGGAGCCATTGATAAAGGCGCATCGCCATTAGTAATTTGCTTACGCATCAAGTTTAAGGCTGGGCGATCAAGCTTACCTCGAAATATAGAAATCCCTCCCAATGCTGGAAATAGCCAATTGATATAGTCCCCAGCCCATAGAGAAATGCCGCGATCGTACACAAAACCACTATGGGGTAATGTCGTTAATTTGATCCGCATTTCTCGCGCCTGCTCTGGCACTGCGTAGGCTAACAGATACAACATCGCAAAGGGATCGTCTGTAGTGGGATGCCGAAAAGCAAGCATATACCGAGCTTTGCCATCCTGAAACTTTTGTGTAGCTTCAACAAGGCGATCGATATAGCGGGTTTCAATCTGCCTGATGCCACATTGCCACCATAACCACAAGGGCGTTAACCCCCGTATGATTTTCAAAATGAATTTATTGGCTTTGGGTGGATAAACTTTGAGAGGTGGTTGGACGCGAGTCAGATCTACTGCCATGATTTCCGTTGTATGTATAGCAATACGAATTAAAACACGCAAAGCGTATCTTCGCGATTTTAGCTGTTTTGTCAACTAAATACAGCGCTTTGCGCTAAATTAAACCTCAGAGAAGTTTTTGAAAGCGCCACTTCGTGGCGCTTTCAAAACTACTTAAAGCCTCAACAGGCTGTAATAAATGAATATTTCCAATCAAATATAGCAGTCCTAAATCATTTGTAGATTTTTGAGGGTTGTGGAAGCGCACCCCGAAGCAGCAATTCTCATTATTAAAATAGGTTTTTTGAAAGCCCGCCGTTGG
>JBJTVM010000671.1:0-2088 GCA_046081205.1 Pseudanabaena sp.
GTCATTGGCTTCGCGCGGGGATTTTGTTCTATTATCTCATCTCTACACTTATAAGCATTTATACTCAGTGCTTAACTGAGATGCTCCCAATATTGAACCAATCTAAAGACTAATTTATGAGAGAAAAATTGCTTGATCAAATATATTTTAGAATTAGTATCTGGAGAACAAAAGGCTTTAAGCATAATACTTGGTAATGAGAAATTTGTGGAACTGGTTAAACAATTGTTACAAGAGCAAAAAATAGAATTTTTTAGATTTCTATTTCCTTCTTAATGGCAGGATTTATTTAGCTATGGCGGATAAAGTTAAATTTGTAGCAAAAGAGCGAGGTTATGGCTAGGAAAATATGTCAATCAAATCTATAAAGCGCTCTGCTATGAGAGTCAAACCATGAAAACGATCGCTATTAAAGTAGATGAAGATATTGCTAGAGAGTACAGCAAAATAACTCCTGAGCAACAAAAGAAAATTGAATCCCTATTTACTCTATTAGTACGACAAGAACTAAAAAGAGTATCACTTATGCAAAGTATGGATGCTCTTGCAGATGAAGCCGCACGTAATGGGCTAACCCCAGAAATATTAGAATCAATCCTTGCTGAAGATCAATGATTGCCTTCTTTGTCAGATTATTTGAGTTTGTATTGAATAAGCGATCGCACCTTCCGCATCATTAGCGATCGCAAAATTACTCATATTTAGGTGATCTCTCTTAACAAAAAAATAAGCTATGATCTTGGATATATATCAAAGAGTACAAATATGGATGCAATGACAACCCAGCAAGCGAGTCAAGATCTAGATAGTCTAATTGATCGCGTGATTGCCAATGTACAGCCAACTATTCTTTGTAACGATAAAGGCAACAAAGCTATTTTGATTTCACTAGATGAGTTTTCAGCATGGCAAGAAACCTTATATTTACTATCCAATCCATTTAATGCAAAACATCTGCTTGACTCAATTCAATCTGCAAAAGCAGGTAAAGTTATTGAGAGAGATTTAATCGAAGAATGAAACTTACATTTACTGAAGCTGGTTGGGATGATTATCTATGGTTTCAAGATACTGACAAAAAACTTCTCAAAAGGATTAATCTTCTAATTAAAGATGCTCTGCGGAACCCTTTTGAAGGGATTGGGAAGCCAGAACCACTGAAAGCTAACCTATCTGGTTATTGGTCAAGGCGGATTAATACTGAACATCGCTTAGTGTATGAAGTGCTAGATGATAGTATTCTCGTTGTTGCCTGCCGATTTCATTATCAAGATTAGTGAGAGATTGTTCATAGGATAGCAATCGCATCTTTAACTTGTCTGAGATTCGATCGCCCCTTCAGCATCATTAGCGATCGCCTTTAAACGATCCAACATATCTGTAGTCACGTCTTGCCACATCCCACGTTGATTCGCTTCTAGTAGGCGTTCTGACATATCTCGCAATGCCCAAGGATTACTGGATTTAATGAAGTTTTGGACTTCATGATTAAAGATATAGGCTTCTGCAATGCCCTCATACATGAAATCAGAAATGCAGTTAGTCGTGGCATCATAGGCAAACAGATAGTCAAGTGTTGCCGACATCTCGAAAGCACCTTTGTAGCCGTGACGCATCGCGCCCGATATCCATTTAGGATTGACGACACGCGATCGATAAACTCGCGAAATCTCTTCACTCAACTTGCGAACCTTGGGCTGAGCCATGCGTGAATTGTCGCCAAAATATACTTCTGGAGCTTGATCAGATATAGATTTAATTGCGGTAGTCATCCCACCCTGAAACTGATAATAATCATCGGAATCGAGAATATCATGCTCGCGATTGTCTTGATTTTGCAGCACGATTTGCATATTACTGAGGCGTTGATTAAAGGCTTCAGGAGCAGATTTACCTTCAGATTTGCTGGTATAGGCGTAAGCACTCCAATTAATGTAAGCTCTTGCTAAGTCCTGTTCGCTTTCCCAATTTTGCGACTCGATTAGCCCCTGCAAACCTGCACCATAGGCACTAGGCTTAGAGCCGAACACACGATAACGCGATCGCTCTTGGGCTTGTTCTAACGTTAATCCTTCTCTTTGCCATTGT
>JBJTVM010000672.1:0-2517 GCA_046081205.1 Pseudanabaena sp.
ATTATGCTCACAGCAAGTCATTTACCGTTCAATCGCAATGGTTTAAAGTTTTTTACGGCTCAGGGTGGCTTAGAAAAAAAAGATATTACCGATATTCTCAATCTTGCCGAAAAGAACGAATTTACGATTTCCGATTCTCAAGGTAAGATCACCAATCATGATTTCATCTCAGTCTATGCAAATCAATTTGTCACCAAGATTCGTGAAGCAGTCAATCATCCTGAACATTATGAACAACCACTTCAGGGCTTAAAAATCATTGTCGATGCGGGTAATGGTGCTGGTGGATTTTATGCTAGTAAAGTCTTAGAGCCTCTAGGTGCGGATATTACGGGCAGTCAATTTCTCGATCCCGATGGCACATTTCCCAATCACGTTCCCAATCCTGAAGATAAAGTCGCGATGGCTTCTATTTGTGAAGCCGTAATTAAGCATCAGGCAGACTTTGGGATTATTTTTGATACCGATGTCGATCGCAGCGCCGCAGTCGATCAATTTGGCAAAGAGCTAAACCGTAATCGCTTGATTGCGCTTATTGCGGCGATCGTCCTTAAGGAGCATCCCCAATCAACGATTGTCACTGATTCTATAACTTCCGATGGACTGACCAAATTTATCGAGCAGGATTTGCAAGGCATCCATCATCGCTTCAAACGTGGCTACAAAAATGTAATTAATGAATCCATGCGGCTAAATCAATCAGGGCAAGAGTCTTGGTTAGCGATCGAGACTTCTGGACATGGCGCAATGAAGGAGAACTATTTCCTTGACGATGGTGCTTATTTGGTAAGCAAGCTCTTGATTGAATTAGCCAAATCCAGATTAGCGAACAAATCGCTCACTGATTTAATTGCCAACTTACAAGAACCCGTCGAAAGTTCAGAATTTCGCATCAAAATGCTGGTAGAGGATTTTAAAACTTTAGGAGAGAAGGTCATTAAGGATTTACAAGACTTTGCATCCAAGCAAACCGATTGGCAAATCATACCGAATAATTATGAAGGTATTCGTGTTTCCTGTAATGCTAATGACGAGAATGGCTGGTTCCTACTACGGCTCTCATTGCATGATCCTGTGATGCCTTTAAATATTGAATCAAACATTCAAGGTGGCGTTGCTAAGATTGCGAATCGGTTATTCGCTTTCTTGCAACCTATTGACGGATTAGACCTTTCAACATTCCACAAATAAAGGAATCTACTCAATCGGCAGCTTTTTTTATTTCTGGTGATTTCGGGCGATCGCCCATAGCAAAGCAAGAGATAGTTAGGACAAATCAAAACCAAAAAGATGAGTAGTGGCGCTTTGTACCGCACTCATCTTTTTGTTTTTATGTCCTAAGTAAGACCAACTAATCACCCCTAATTTAATCATCATGCTAATTTATAATAATAAATGGCTCAAGATTTTGCTCGATTAAGAGGATTCAAATAGAATGCTTTGCTCTTCTTTTCCCCATCTCAACTCCTCAAACACTCTCTAAGCAACTCCATAATCTGTGTAGGGGCGTTTGTAGGGAGGTTGCAATCCTAGCACTATGTCTTGTCTAGATACTCCCATCGCAATTAACTCTTCGGCAGTATTTTGGTCGGTTAAGTTTTGTTGAAGCCAGATTTTGCCATCTTTGATATCGAAATGCATGACGCATCGATAGACTCGATTAAGCTCTTTCCAGCCAATATTCAACCATTGGTAGTGATCTCTTTCTACGTCAAAAATTAGTTGTACTTCAACCTCTTCATTTGATACATCACCACTGACATATCGAGTTAAGAGATTTTGAATATATTCGCGGTATTTGCTTACTTTATCCATTTTACGATCTCCTCATTTACGGGATTATATACAACTAGTAAAATCTGATAGCGTTGCACGGCGGTTTGTGTAAACTCAAGCTGAAAGAAAGTCTGATATACGTCTAATGGTACTGCTAAATAAAGAGTGCGGTTAGGTTCGTTGGCTTCTATGGCAAGGCGATAACTTAGAAATTGTCCTAAAATAATAAATGTCTCAAGATTTTGCTCGTTTAAGAGGATTCAAGTCATGACGATTTTAGAAAAAGCTGTGAGTACGATGCAGCAGTTGCCAATTGAAAAGCAGCAAGAAGCATTAAATTTTATTGAATTTCTGGCTTATAAGGTGGGCGATCGCCAAGTTAAAGATGACTATTCGTTAATTCCTGCTAGGCGATCGCTAGAAAGTTTGTATGGTATTTGTGCAGACGATCTGATTGTTCTTGATGATTCTGGTATTTCAGAGAGTCTTGATGAAGAACTGGTGGGAGCTTTTGACTAGAAATACTTTTTGGTGCGTATGATTTGCAGATTGCGGCGATCGCTTTGGCAAATAATCTAATTTTGGTGACACATAATACAAGGGAGTTTGAGCGTGTGAATGGGTTGGGCACTGGTCATCTAAAACGTGATCGACGTATTTCCGCCTTTTTTATCGGCTTGAAATGGACGTTTCAGCACCTATCCCTCATTAGCTGACCAGTGCCATGGGTTGCAACTTGAG
>JBJTVM010000673.1:0-2201 GCA_046081205.1 Pseudanabaena sp.
TATTGACGATATAATCAATGTTGATTTCTGGGAAGTAAATTGAGACAAACTTTGCTCATTTTGGAAGCAATCAAGCAAATGTCGAATAGTGATTAGTAGAGATAATCTAATGACTCAAACCATTGAACAAAAATCCACGCTATACGATCGCGATCTTAATTTGTGGTTAGAAGAGGCGATTTTTACCCTAAATTAATAAAAAACTATGATTAAAACTCAGATTTTAGAAGCAATCAAACAAATGCCAAATAGCGATCGCCTAGAGGTAATCGAATTTGCCTTAAAGATGCTACGGCAAGACATAGACAAACCAGAAAAGCTTAGCCTATGAGATGCTGCTGAAATCATGCTCCCCTTCTACGCTGAAAATAGCAACCTAACTGAGTTTGTCGATAAGTTTTAGCGTTGTTTTGAATATTGATGACTAAAGCAAAAATAGTATCAAAAGTAGTCGAATAATATCTATGAAACTTGATCGTATTATTGTCAACTCTAAACGAATGAATGGACAGCGCTGTATTCGCAACCTTCGCATTACAGTCCGTCGATTAATGGAACTACTTGCAATCTATAGCGATCGCGCCGAGCTGTATCAAGAATTTCCAGAACTAGAAGAAGATATTAGACAAGCCCCAATCTTTCTATGACCCAGACTATTGAACAAAAATCTAAGCTATATGATCGCGATCTTAATTTGTGGTTAGAAGAGGCGATCGCGAAGTTAAAAGTAGGTGATTTTCAAAATCTAGATATTGAAAACTTAATTGATTACCTAGGGAGAGCTGGCAGGGCTAGACGCGAGTAAGCAAATAGATTAACCATTTTACTAGCGCATTATACCAAAGCACAAAATGGCTACTCCATTTTGTGCTTTCACAACCCTTACAGGGTTTTGTTTTTAATTCACATAAGTGTCGCCACACTTATATGAATTGGTATTAATAAGGAAAGGATTGATAGTTGTAAGGATGGGCAACGCGAAGCGCCGCCGATCCTTACTTACTTTGCACCACCCAAAAATGAATCAAGCAAACAATCTAGTAAGCGCTAAATTTACCCTGATTTTGAGATCTGATCTCTACATTTTTGTACAGATAGGCGCTTACAAGCCCTAATCTATACTTCTAAGTAACATGAATTGGTATTATCAATGTTGTCTCTACTTAGGTTTCTACGATAAGTAATGTTTATTTAAGTATTTTTTTAGATATACTTTGGTAAACAAGAACTATTGACTAAATAGTGAACTAATAGCAAGTCACAAAATGTTTATAGGTGTTTTCAAGCAAGCGAGGTACAAGTGTTAGTTTCTCCACCTTAGGCGAAGAAACTAACACTTGTACCTCACCAGACGGATAAAGGTTATATACATTTTGTGATTTTAACAACCCCCCTTACAGGGTTTGTTTTTTAATTTATAAAGGTATGGTCATACTTTTGTGAATTAGAGCAAGCAATTGCAGGTAGTTGAGCATGATTACAAGCAAAAAATCTAAACCTAAATCTTTTCGTCTGTAAACCATGGGAAACTTGATATCAGAGTTGGGAGAACCGAAAAAGTTAGAAGAGCAGCGATCGCTGCGTATTTTGATTATTGAAGATGTGGAGGCAGATGTAGAGCTGACAATATTAGCTCTTGAATCATCAGGTTTATGTTTTACTTATGACACCACAGCTACAGCAATCGAGTGCCAGAAGATTTTGCAATATAAAAACTATGATGTTGTTCTGTCAGACTATCGACTACCAAGTTTTAATGGGTTACAAGCTTTTAGTTTTCTCAAGCAATCAGGACAAGATATTCCATTCATCTTGATTACGGGTAGTTTAGGGGAAGAAGCAGCCGTTGAATGCATCAAAGCGGGAATGACTGATTATGTGTTGAAGGATCGGTTATTTCGGTTACCTAGTGTTCTACAGCGTGCTTTACAAGAATTTGAGTTGCGTTGTCAACAAAAAGCAGCGATCGCCCGAATTGAGCAGCAAGCATGGCGCGAAACTATCATTAATCGTATTGTTCAATCCATGCGAGAAACTCTCGTTTTGGCAGAGGTGCTGCAAACAACGGCGGATCTGTTACAGGAAGCTTTAAATGTCACTCATTGTTTAATCTTTCAGCCAGATAATTCGCAGCAAATGCGGGTATGCTACATCAGTAAAAACAATCTTGATTATGACCAAAGTAGCATTGGGTTGTCTTG
>JBJTVM010000674.1:0-7131 GCA_046081205.1 Pseudanabaena sp.
GTATTACTTTCTCAATGACAAGTGCGATCGCGAGACAATTTCTATTAAGATCAAATTTCTATAACAACATCATTTGAGTCGTTATAGCTACGCTATAACGACTCCATAAATTCACCTTATAAGCTCTCACAACACAAATGAAGACTTGGCTCAAACCTGCTCAACGACTAGGAAAACTCCCCCCATATGTTTTTGCACGTCTAGATGAGTTGAAGTTACGAGCGAAAGAGCAAGGTCTCGATTTGATTGATCTGGGCATGGGCAATCCTGATGGGCCTACCCCCGAACCAGTAGTCGAAGCAGCGATCGCTGCCTTGAAAAATTCCAAAAATCATGGCTACCCTCCCTTTGAAGGCACAGCCAGTTTTCGTCGTGCAATTACGGATTGGTATAAGCGCCGTTACAATGTCCAGCTTGACTCTGAAGGTGAAGCATTACCCTTAATTGGCTCTAAAGAAGGTTTAGGACATTTAGCGATCGCCTATATCGATCAAGGTGATCTTGTGCTTGTGCCGAGTCCTGCCTACCCTGCTCATTTTCGGGGTCCCTTGCTAGCAGGTGGCGAAATCTATGAAATGATCCTTAGTCCAGAAAAGGACTGGCTCATTGATTTAGATGCGATTCCTGAAGATGTGGCAAAACGTGCCAAGGTGATGTATTTCAATTACCCTGCCAATCCCACAGGAGCGATCGCTCCCCGTGAGTTTTTTGAGGAAGTCGTTGCCTTTGCTAAGAAATACGAGATTTTATTAGTACATGATCTCTGTTATGCCGAGCTTGCCTTTGATGGCTATACTCCCACCAGTTTGCTCGAAATCGAAGGCGGCAAAGATGTCGGTGTCGAATTTCATACTCTTTCCAAAACCTATAATATGGCAGGATGGCGTGTGGGCTTTGTAGTCGGCAATCGCCATGTAATCCAAGGTTTACGCACCCTCAAAACTAACCTTGATTACGGCATCTTCTCGGCGATTCAAGTGGCTGCCGAGACTGCGCTGCAACTACCAGACAAATATCTCGAAGAAGTCTGCGATCGCTACAAAGAGCGACGTGATTTTTTGATCTCTGGGTTAGGCGAACTAGGTTGGAATATTCCCAAAACCTTTGCAACTATGTATCTGTGGATTCCTGTGCCCGTGGGCATGACCTCCGCTGACTTTGCTCTGAAAGTATTGGAGAGCACAGGCGTAGTATTTACTCCTGGTAGTGCCTTTGGACAAGGCGGAGAAGGCTATGTCAGAATCAGTTTGATCGCTGACTGCGATCGCTTGGGCGAAGCACTGAATCGTCTTAAGCAAGCAGGAATACGTTACAAGTAAAAAGGAAAAAGGAAAAAGTGTTTAATCTGTTGCCTCTTGCTTTTGAATTTACATCTCCAGGGCCGATCGCCTTTGAGATTGGCCCACTCTCGATCCGTTGGTATGGACTGTTGATCGCCTCGGCGATTATTTTGGGGACGATTTTGGCACAAACTCTTGCCAAAAAACGTAATGTTGATCCAGAGCTAGTGGGCGATTTGGCGATTTGGCTCGTAGTTGGGGCAATTCCTTGTGCCCGTTTTTACTATGTCCTGTTTGAATGGCCTCGCTTTCAGAATCAGGAATGGTACAAAGTCTTTGCGATCTGGGAAGGTGGGATCGCGATTCATGGGGCGATTATCGGTGGGGCGATCGCTGCAACTATATTTTGTAAACGTCAAAAAATTTCCACATGGATGATGGCTGATATCATCATGCCTGCGGTAATTTTGGGACAGGCGATCGGGCGTTGGGGCAACTTTTTTAATTCCGAAGCTTTTGGTAGTCCTACAGATTTACCTTGGAAACTATTGATTCCGCTGAACCGCCGCCCCCCTGAATTGGTAAATGAGGCATATTTTCATCCCACGTTTCTATATGAGTCCCTCTGGAATCTTGGTGTGTTTGCCATTTTAATTTTTACTTTTTTGCGATTTCCGAAACTGAGGACTGGCACAATCGCGATGATCTACGCGATCGCCTATAGTCTCGGTCGATTTTGGATTGAGGGGTTACGCATCGATAGTTTAATGGTGGGTGGACTTCGCACTGCCCAGATGATTAGTCTTGCCGCGATCGCCGCAGGTATTTGGGGTTTAGTGTGGCTATACGGATTGCGTCGGCGGTTACCTGATACTACTCCCAAAGAAATTCCGACCGAAAATTTATGACCAAACAGCCCCATACCGATCCTCGCGAAATGGTAGAAACTGCATTCCTAGCAAGTACTACCGCCATGTTGTTTTTAATTAACTTTTACTTTCCTTTGGGGCCATTGCTGCGAATGCTATTTCCTCTACCAACAGCTTTAGCCTATTTACGCTGGAATAGTCGGGCTGCATGGATGGCGATGGTAGTAACAGCACTACTTTTAGCAATTCTGATGGGTCCAACCCGCAGCATTCAGTATATTGTTCCCCATGGTTTAGTCGGAGTCACATTGGGCTATTTGTGGAAACGGGATTTTCCTTGGTCGGGTTCACTCAGTGTGGCGACGATGATTGGCTCAATTGGTACGGCTTTTCAATTTGCTTTTTTATCAATTTTATTAGGTGAAAATGTTTGGAATTATTCAATTGTGCAGGTTACAGGACTACTTAATTGGTTACTTCAACTTTTTGGGTCATTAGAACAACCAGACTTTGCCGCCATCCAAACCTTTGCGATCGCCGCCATTATCTTCAGTAACTTTGCCTATCAATTACTAGTTCATTTAGTGGCTTGGATTGTACTTGATCGCCTTGGCAGCCCTATCCCACATCCCCCCAAATGGATAGAATCTTTATTGAATTAAATATAAAATATCCACTTAAACGAGCTTTTACCTTAGTTCACCAGCATAGCTGAGACAATCTTTGGAAAAACTTAATTAATTGACACATTCTCAAATAAGAAATTATACTCATTAATTAACCGCCAGAATAAGTATAGTTCTGAAATATTGGCGCAAATCATCTTCGTTACTATGACCAATACCGCCGAATCAAATCAAACTGTAATTACAAACTCATCAATTGCTCTATCTGAAAGAGAATTGCAAGTGATTGAATTAGTAGCTGCAGGCTTAACCAACCAAGATATCGCAGTCAAGCTAGCAATAAGCAAACGTACTGTCGATAATCACATCAGCAATATTCTCACTAAAACTAAAACTGACAATCGAGTTTCCTTAGTACGATGGGCTTTGCAATGGGGAAAGGTATGCATTGATGAAGTTAATTGCTGCATTATCGGGACTAATGTGGTCGGTAATGTTTTAGAGGCAAAAGATTTAGAACAGGAATTAGAAAGTGCCTAGTGATAACTTAGAGCTTAATCGCTACAGGATTGTTTATAGTCCTGATATTGCCTTAGCTATGTATCGAGAGTTAGCCTCTCATCTTGAACAAATTGACGACAATATCAGTGCTGAATTATTTTGGCAAGAAAATACTGAATTTAGTTACTTAGGTAGTCAGATTGGAGGATTGTGGCTTACATACCCCCAATCTATTCCTGAGCAATTGCAAGTTTTAATCAAAAAAATTTTGAACCACTACGGGGTTTGGTTTTCTGAACCCAATTTAGCTGTTAACTCTTAAAAGCCAATAATTCATACTGCACGAAGTGCAGTATGAATTATTGGCTTTTAAGTTATTCTCAAAACTATGAAAAAACGCATATTTACAGATTTTGATGGTCCAATCATGGATGTATCAGAGCGCTATTACCAAGTTTATTTGTATTGTCTAGATAAGATTCGGAAACCAGATCAGATAGTCACAACCTTATCCAAGAGTGAGTTCTGGGAATTAAAGCGATCGCAAGTCCCTGAGCAAGAAATTGCTAAACTCTCAGGCTTTGCAGATGAGAACAAATCCATAGCCTTTGCTCACCTACGTCGAGCTACGGTGCATACAGATCCATATTTTGAGCATGATCAGCTCATCACAAGTGCCATACCCGCATTAGAAAAAGCCCAACAGTCAGGAGTCGATCTTGCTGTCATGACCATGCGCCGTCGTCGTGAGTTAGAACCTGTATTGGATAGATACAATTTAAGGCGATTTTTTGCCAGCGATCGCATTTTTTGCCTTGATGATGACTACATAAAGACTGTTGACATTCAAGACAAGCCTAAATTAATGAAAATGGCTCAAGCAAATTTGCCAGAAGTACAGCAACAATGGATGATTGGGGACACTGAAGCGGATATTATTGCAGCCCAAACCTATGGTGTTCCTGTAATTGGCATTTTAAGTGGTATCCGTAATCAAACCCAATTAGAAAAGTACAAACCAAATCAAATACTTCCTAACTTACTCTCATCGATAAAAACGATTTTAGACCCATAAATAATAAAAAGCAGCGCAATGCGCTGCTTTTTATTATTTATGGGTTTTCAGATTACATTCCCCCTAAAAACTCTTGCTTAGCAATTTTCACCATAACAGCTTGCTGACCAAGATAAAGCATGTGCAACTCGGTAAGAAGCTGCTTAGCTGCATCTAGATCAATGTTTTGGATCTGCTGGCAAAACATCATGTGGGTAAACTGCTTCTCGATAGGTAAGTCACTCATAAGTACCTCTTTTATGAATCAACCAATGACACTAAACTGTGACAATAACCAAGGCATTGAAGTTGCTTAACACTAGATATTTGTCACTGTGTCAACATAACGTAACAATACTTTAAAGTTATTGAAAAAACTGTATCACTATAAACATTTTCTTTGGATATATCCAAAGAAATATTTTAGGCAAAAAGTTATAAAGGTATTCCTTATGATGTAGCTATCACAAAAAACATAACCCAAGAAGTGAGTAGCGGCGCTTCGTGCCGTCACTCACTTCTTGGGTTATATGACGCAAATGACGAAAAAAAGAAGAAGCGCCTAGCGCTTCTTCTTTTGCTTTCATTGCTATAGCTATAAATAAATCCCCAAACAAAAAGGCTCGCTAAGCGAGCCTTTTTGTTTGGGGATAAGAAAAAAACTAAAGTAAGCCAGTATTTGTGCCTTGCTTGCCTGTAGCTAGTTCAACTTTTACAATCTTGCCACCCATTTTCATAATGCGTTGCTGTTCAGCGAACCAGTTGTCATAGGACACTAATTTCGTGAAATAGGTATTTTGCAACTCTCGTTGTGTACGAATGCGAGTTTGACTAGGTACACAAGCAGTGATTTTAAAAGTCCGCATAGCGGCGATCTCCTTCAGAGCCAGTTATTTAAAGATTAATTAGAAGTTAATTTCAAAGAAATATTTCTAGACTGATATAAGCGTTGGCGGCGAGATAGGAAGCTCAAGCTAACCTACCTCCGCCGCCTTAGTAAATATTAATTAATTTAGAAATTGAATTAATAAATAGATAGCAACCAACGCTATATCGGTAATTAGCTCAAGCCAGAGCTGATGTAATCGAGGTATACACCCAATTCCTTACCAGCGTCAGAACCAACGATGCTAGCTGCAACTTCTTTGATTGCTTGGATTGCTTGAATCGTGGAAACTACAGGTACTCCAAGAGAGCTGTAGGTTTCTTTCAAGCCATTGAGTACGCGCTCATCAAGGATTGAAGCATCGCCAGCCAGCATTGCATAGGTTGCGTAGCGGAGGTAGTAGTCGAGGTCGCGGATACATGCAGCGTAACGACGGGTGGTGTACATGTTGCCGCCGGGACGGGTGACATCTGAGTACAACAAGGACTTAGCAACAGCTTCTTTAACGATGGTTGCTGAGTTAGCTGCGATCGCCGCAGAAGCACGAACACGAAGTTCGCCAGTTGCAAAGTAGCCCTTTAGCTTTTCTAGGGAAGCGGCATCAAGGTACTTGCCTTGAACGTCAGAAGAATTGATGACGGAAGTAATTGCGTCTTGCATTTTTGTATATCTTTTAGGTTTGCAATTAGTTTTTTGAATTACGGATTCAGAATTCTGAATAGCTTAAATTCTGTTTTTAAATACAATCGATTTGAGAACAATCCGATAACAGTCTTAGAAAGTTCGGAAATCGCCTTACTGCATTGCACCGATGACGTAGTCAAAGTAGTAACCAGCTTCGGCTGCATCTTCACCAGACAACAAGGAAGCGGCTGCATTCTTAAGACCACGTACACCTTCGACAACACCAGGAATAGGAGTGCCTAAAGAGTTGTACATTTCCTTAACGCCAACTAGACCGATTTCTTCGATAGGGGTGACATCACCAGATACAACTCCGTAGGTTACTAGGCGGAGGTAGTAGTCGAGGTCACGTAGGCAAGTTGCGGTCATTTGTTCACCGTATGCATTTCCACCAGGAGAAACAACATCAGGACGCTTTTGAAAAAGTTGATCGCCAGCTTGCTTAACGATGCGCTCGCGGGATTCGGTCAAGGTTTGGGCAATGCGAAGACGGCGCTCGCCAGAGCTTACAAAGCCCTTAATGCGATCTAGTTCACCAGGGCTGAGGTAACGTGCTTCAGCATCTGCATTCACGATGGACTTCGTGACTACGCTCATTTAATTTTTTCTCCAATCAAAAATGTGAATAAAAACGATTGATGTGATGCCGTACCATGCAGAAATTCCTTTGCTTTGGCGATGTCCTAGGGACAATCACAATAAGGTTGGGGTTTATCTGACATGGAGGGTTTCTTTGTCAAAGCAATGATTACCAAAACATTTTGAAGCATTGCGTTGTCCACAAGCTTTTCTTCATCACACTTCTTAACATTTCATATGTTAGCACTAGAGGTAAAAATTGAGATCAACTAGGCTGAAAGTATTGCTGCTCCAAGGGTTGTGATACCTCCAAGGATCATTAAGCCTGCGGGCATAAATTTTTTGGTTTTGATGAGCCGCACGATGAAGACGATCACTAACAAAACTGTGATGACCATGCCAGCAATTTTTCCCCACTCTTGGTTTTGCGCGGCAGCAGTTCCTGCGATAAGTAACCCGACTCCGCTAATGCTGCCTGAAATGATCGATGCTTTGCTTTTACTTTTGGCAAAACCGATGATGCCACCAACAATCGCGATAACTCCATAGACAAGTAAGGCAATGGTGCTTGGAGAAAAGGTCATAGTTATGTATCTAAGTTTGAAAATTAGCAATTCTCATTATACAAATGGCGCAAAATGGTAAAAATCGC
>JBJTVM010000675.1:0-1695 GCA_046081205.1 Pseudanabaena sp.
TTCTTGGGCTTTTATTTTTCCTAGTACAAGCGAATTCGATATAGCCATTTGCGCCGTGCTTCGCGCGGCGTAAATGGCGCAAAATGGCAAAAATCACTCTGCGATTTTTGCCATTTTGCGTGTTTGTCAAATAGACGTTAATACAAATGCCGATAGTTATAAGTGCTTTTCTAAAACAAATTACTAAAATCTGGCAAAAATCTTGCGATATATCCTTGAGGAGCAATGAAGATTAAATGATGCTCCTTGAGATAAAAATATGTGCCAAAAACTAAACCAAGCACAATGAAAATACTGGAAAGAATCACACGAATCCATCGAATAGTATTCATAAAATTTAGAGCGTAATCTAGTTGATGATTTCTAAGGAAGTTCAGAAAAAGTTTGCAGTTGGCTATCCTAAAGATAATATTATTTTTCAGCAACCTGATCGCGCCATTCTTTATCACGATGACAAGTTGGTGATGGATATGGATATTACCAAAGAGCAGGAATTAGTGCATGTGGTGCGCCAGTTTATGGACAAAGATATCGAGTAGACATTTTAATTGTTGGAGTAGAATCGGGACAAGAGGAAATTGTGCGTACAGGCTGGCTTGTTAATCCTGATAATGAGACTGCTAAACTTACTACTGTATTTATTCGGAGCCGCAAATGATTAAACCTGAACTATATGATGTCATTGAGCTTTTAACTGATTTGCCTCAAGTAGATATTAAAGCAGGAGAGTTAGGAACGATTGTAGAGAAGCATAACGAGAATGCTTATGAAGTTGAATTTTCTAATTCTATAGGAGAAACTTTAGCCTGTCTCGCTGTAAAAACTGATCAGTTTATTGTGGTGTGAAAAAATGAAACTCACTCTTGGGTATCTTTAGCTGATCGCATTAATGCAATGCTGCAAGTTATTCCAGAAGACGGACAAGAAAAGGTTTTGAATTTTACTCGTTCTCTTTATAAAGCCACTGCATAACTCACTGATTGGGTGTTAGGCAACAAGGAACTGGAAGATCTATGAATACGTTAGATCGAGAATATATATTGAATGAGTTGCGTGATTTGAAGTTAGAACTATGCGATCGCTATAAAGTCACTAAGATCGGTGTCTTTGGCTCAGTAGCAAGAAACGAAGCGACTGAAGAAAGCGATATTGATATTGTGGTAGAAATGGAACCAAATATTTTAAAACGCATTGGACTTAATAAAAAACAAATAGATAAAGGCGGTACGAAGCACCGCCTTTATCTATTTGTTTTTTGGTCTGACGTAGCTATCTCTTTCATTAATTTCTCTCAAAGAAACAATCTAGTAACAACTGAAGGTGCATGTGCAGTCTCTTATCAGCATAGCACTTTGCGCTAATATTCAGCTTGACTTCTCTCTAACCCAGCGTTCGATTAAGGGAACTTCAAATTTGTATTGGTTATTGATTTTTTCGATGATGTGATAGCGGAGCATTCTTTGGAGGGCTTTTTGGGCGGATTCGTCGGTGGCATGGGGTTGCTGTCCTTGGGCTAGGGCTAGGAGTTGTTGCTGTCCTGCGGTGATTTCGGTGGGGTTTGTACCAGTAAATTGTTCCCAAACGTTGGTGAAGTAGCCGATGCCGTTGATGTAGGCTTCGGGGATGGCGGATTGGAGGAGGGTGGGGGTGACGAGTTGGGTGTGATTGGTGTTGGCTAGTTGCACGAGTACCCAG
>JBJTVM010000676.1:0-10562 GCA_046081205.1 Pseudanabaena sp.
AGAAAATCGCTGAAACCCTTATTGTCTCGTTTTAAATATTTTTAACCTTCCATTACGAGCGGAATGTGGGATAAAACGTAGGGATTTGGTCTCCAAATCCTCTTTTAAGATGACTTGGAAACATGATGACGATCTTTGTTCCACGTAACATCAGTTAATAAATGGTTTCGTCTTCTTTTCGCCAAGCTGGATCGACGATGCAGATAAATACAATTGGTTCATCGCCGATATTCTTGAGAAATTGCTTGGCATCTGGTGGGATATATACTGCATCACCAGACTCGATCTCACGCATTTCTTCATTAATGTACATTTCGCCTCGACCACTGAGAATGTAATACACCTCAGAAGTAGTCAGAGAATGCGGTTGTGAAGTCTCGCCAACAGGCAAAATGGCATGGGCAAGGCTATAGCGCAGGTTAATCGCTTGTTTGTCAGGATGCAGTAATTCGCGCAATATGGTCGAATCGCCAGCGATGAACTCTGGGCAATCCAGCAATTTTTGGATCAACATGGAAACAATCTTAAATAAATTTGCTGAGCAATAGAGCGGCATTTTGCGCCGCTCTCGAATTACTTGATCGCTTGGACATCCTTAGTCGCAAAGCCGTGAGCGCTTAGTTCTTTATTGAGAGCGATCGAGTTCTTGACGCGATCAACAAACAAGACCCCATTCAAGTGATCCATTTCATGTTGAATCACTCTTGCCAGCAATCCATCGGCAATAAGATGCTTGGGTCTACCATCTTCATCACGATAAGAGACTTCGATGCGATCGGGACGCACAACGTCCAGAAATACTTCAGGAATGCTCAAGCATCCCTCTTCCCCAGTAATCAGATCACCACCCGAAGACTTTACTTCAGGATTGATCATTACTAAAGGTGGCTTACTTTCATCCTTGAGTTCAATATCAATGACAAGTAATTGTTTGTTAATCCCCACCTGTGGCGCAGCTAGCCCGATGCCATCGTTGCTATACATGGTTTGGAGCATCTCCACAATCGTCTGACGAATCTCGTCATTGACTTTGCTAATGCGCTTAGCTGGCTGGCGTAATACGCGATCGCCGAGGGTATGGACTTGCAGTGGTGGATTTTTGAGTTTTTGCTTAGGGACTTTTATGGAAATTGCAGACATTGCCGATCAGCTTGTAAATATAAGCTTGTAGTTAACTACCTATATTTTGGCATACAGCGCTTTGCGCTAAATTAAAACCCAGAAAAAATTTTGAAAGCGACGCAAAGCGTCGCCTTCAAAATTTTTTCTGTACTACTTAAAGCCTCAACATGCATTGCATCGCTTGTTAGACAATTAGAGTACTTTGACAGAATGGCAGCACTTTGTGCCGCCATTCTGTCAACTTTTATAGTTTACCGATCGCATATTCGATGAGTTTGAGCAAAGACTTACTCATCTGCTCAAAGCCTTGGCGTTTAAGCGCAGATATGGCGATCGCCTCAGGATATTTCTCTAAGATTGCCTTGGGATCTTCAACAGCATCGATTTTATTGAAAACTAGCAAGATTGGACCAACGGCGATCGGCATATCTTTGAGGATTTTATCCACCGATTTCAGTTGATCTTCCCAAGCAGAATGAGAAGCATCCACTAAATGCACGAGGACATCGGCTTCTGAGACCTCTTCAAGCGTGGCACGAAAGGCATCAACCAGCGATTTAGGAAGTTCGTGAATGAATCCTACAGTGTCAGTGAGTAGAACCGTGTGCATTTGCTCATTCTCACCAGTGAGCGTGAGGCGGCGCGTGGTCGGGTCGAGGGTCGCAAATAACTTGTCAGCAGCATAAACCTCAGCTTTGGTCATGGCATTAAGCAAAGTTGATTTGCCTGCATTGGTATAGCCCACAATCGCCACGGTGGGGACTTCTTGATCAACTCGTTTTTGACGAACACGCGATCGCTGCGCTTGCAGATGATTAACTTGTTGCTGAAGGAAAGTGATCCGCTTCTGAATCACACGGCGATCAGTTTCTAGCTTGGTTTCACCGGGACCGCGTGTACCGATACCGCCGCCAAGTCTAGAGAGTGCCTGCCCATGCCCTGCTAATCGCGGTAATCGATATTCTAGCTGAGCTAGCTCAACTTGTAGCTTCCCTTCCGATGACTGAGCGCGTTGAGCAAAAATATCGAGAATTACTTCGGTGCGATCGCTAACTCGTAAACCGATCATTCGTTCGATATTGCGGGTTTGGGAAGCCGTGAGTTCACGATCAAATACGACCAAATTTGCACCTTTAGTTTGGGCGGCGATCGCCAGTTCTAATACTTTGCCTTCACCAAGAACAGTTTGAGGGTGGGGACGTTCGCGTTTTTGCCAGAGAGCATCTAGCACTTTACCACCTGCGCTTTCTACGAGTTGACCAAGTTCAATCATCGTAAAGGGCATCGAGTCAGACTTTTCTTTTTGATGCATCAGCCCGACTAGCACTACGCGATCATGATCATCGTCAGTGGCTCGACCTGCAAAGTTGCGGCTAAATTCTTCTTCTAGCCCTTCTACTAATTCTAAGAAATCTTGCTTGGATAAAGCCTCGACTGTCATCGGTGTCGATACCCGCCAAGCATTCTGCTGTTCAGGTAGTTCTGTATCAGTAGCTGGTAATAAATGCGCCAAATATCCCCGCTCAGCATAGCCTTGGATATTTACTGGCAAAATCACCAGCGCATCAAGGCGTTGCATCAACATTGCCGTTAAGTCAGTTGGACTGGGGGGTGGCGCATCAGGACTTGCACAAACGCAGCGCAACCCACTCAGGCGATCGCTCCCATAGCGCGGCAGTTCAAGGGGTGGAATTTTGGTTTGATTAGGTGTCCCGATCGCCACGCGGATCACCTGTCCGCGCCTATTGATATAAATGCAGATGGATTCCTTTAGCTCCGCGCTAACTGCGGCAAGACGTTGAGCTAATTCAGGCGTGGTGAGACTATCTTGAGGCAATCGCGATCGATACAATCGATCTAATTGCTTTAATTGATGAGCCTTAAGTCCTTGGGTTTTTCCGTAAATAGTTTCGATATGCGTTACTCAGTAAATACTCAATATAATTGTGATAACTGCATAAGAACCCATTTGAGAATTACTTTTTGTGGTCAAAAGCTCTAAGAGATCCCCCTCAATCCCCTTAAAAATGGGGAAGAATTTAATTCTCCCCCCTTTTTAAGGGGGGCTGGGGGGATCTAGATAATTCTTAAATGGTGTCTAAGACAGCTATAACAATTAATTATACTGAGTCAGAACTATGAACGCTACAGCGCTTTTTTTAGTAACCCACGGTAGTAGCGATCGCCGTTCATGGTTAGCTTTGCAAAATTTTGTAGCCGTAACGCAATCGCGAATAAATAAATATAGCGATGATTATGGCGATCGCTATATTAGCGGTGGTTGTCTAGAAGGTCAGGAACTTACTTTATCGCAACAATTAGAACAATTTGCGGCTGAGGTGATCCCAGATGGGGTTTCGGAAATAGTGATTTTGCCTCTGTTTTTGCTAGAAGGCGTGCATGTCAGCGAAGATATTCCTAAACAAGTAGCGATCGCAGAAATAAAATTAACAAAAAAGTTTCCTGATAAATTCCCTGATAAACTCTCAGATCGATCATCGGATCGATCAATATTTCGGATTAAGGCGCACGTAGGTACAGATAATCAAATTCCCACTCTACTATTGCAGCACTTTGAGAAATATAGTGACGAAAGCAGCTTAGAAAAGCAAGGACGTATTCTCTTAGCCCATGGTAGCCGTCGGTTTGGGGCGAATCAGGTAGTTGAGGACTTAGCAATCCAAAGTCAAGCGATCGCTGCTTATTGGGGAGTTGAACCGAAAATAGAAACCCAAATTGAGAATTTTTTAGCACAGGGCTTTCGTAAAATTAATGTGTTGCCGTATTTTTTGACTGAGGGTGGAATTACTGAAGCGATTACCAATAAACTAAAACCATATCGCGATCGCATCCAGATTCAGCAGTTACCTGTACCATTGTCGAATGAGCAAATTGTAGATTTTGCATTAAAACTCATTTAGCTGACTTTCGACAGATTGTTATAAGATTTAAAGCTGAATCACGATGCATTTTACAGTTTGAACATGAGCAAAAGTTCTAAGTACCTCACCATAATCAAAAAATAGAACCAAAACCTGTTCTACTTGCTACGCAAGTGGAATAGATTTTAGGGTTTTATTTTTAATTACACTTGCCTAACCTAAGTAGATGGACATAATTAATTACAAAGCCAAACCTGCAAATTTGACACCTGTAGTGTTGCAAATTTACAGGTTTGGGTAATTATTATGCACAAATGCTTAACTATGCAAAACTGCAATTTTAATAAGACCGACAAGGTAAAAAAAGTTGTCTGAAAGATATCAACATCTTAATCCCATATATCAAGAGATTCTCAAACAAGAGCGTCTTAAAAACTTAATGCGGATTGCTAAATGCATTGAAAATAGTACAGTTGGTATTTTTGAAACAACTCTAGACGATCAGGTTCGGGGGATTAGCGTATCTTTTTGTGACTTATTAGGATATGGCGCTGAACAGGTCTGCCAACTTAAGTATCAGCAGATTTGCCATCCTGATGACTTGTCTGCGTATTATTTCCTCAAAGAGAGATTACTGTCAGGAGAAATCGATCATTGCTATATCAATGTGCGTTATATTCGCGAAGATGGTCAAATCGTTCAAGTACTTCAAAGTACCGATCTTGATGTTAGAGGCTCTGAGGAACCTCACTTTGTGAATCGATTTGAAGATATTACTGATTGGGAACAGACTGCTAAAAATAAGCAAGATGTTGATAATCGAACTCGTTATCTATTTGAGAACAATCCTCATCCGATGTGGATTTATGATCGCGCAACGCTAGAGTTTTTGGCGGTGAATCAGGCTGCTATCAATCACTATGGCTATAGCAAAGAAGAATTTCTGTCCATGACCTTACAGGATATTCGTCCTGTCGAAGATATTCCGATGCTTTTGGATGCTCTCTCCAAGGTTTCACTAGGATTTAGCGTGCCTGAAGTATGGAGACATTGCAAAAAAGATGGGACGCAAATCTTTGTCGAAGTTTCAGCCCATACTCTTGACTATCAAAATCATAAATGTGAACTGATTTTGATCAATGACATTACCCAAAAGATGCAGGCTGAAGAAGCCCTCAAACGTGCTGAGGCTAGGTATCGCAGTATTTTTGAGAATGCGATTGAAGGGATTTTTCAATCAACCGTTGATGGGAAGTTCTTGATATCAAATCCGATGCTTGCCAAAATCTATGGATATGATTCTCCTGAAGATTTGATTGCCACTCTTACTAATATTCAACAACTGTATACCGATCCTCAGCGTCGGTCAGAATTAATCAAACTTTTGGAAGAACAAGAGGAAGTCAAATTCTTTGAATCTGCAGTTTATCGTAAGGATGGCTCGATTATTTGGACTTCGGAAAATATTCATGCGGTTTACGATATTGCTGGTCATATTCCGTATTTTGAGGGAACAGTTGAAGATATTACGGCAAATAAACGTGCCAAAGCCGAAATTGAACATCTTGCTTTTCATGACTCTTTAACAAATTTGCCGAATCGGGTTCTCTTTCGAGAGCGCTTGTCAACAGCTTTAGTCAATGCATCAACACAACTCCAAGTCTATCTCGATCACAATAACTTTGCTGAAATTAAAGTAATTCCACCATTACTAGCAGTGCTGTTTTTAGATTTAGATCGCTTTAAATTAGTAAACGACACCATGGGACATGCCGCAGGTGATCGCCTTTTAATTGAAGTTGCTAAAAGGTTGAGTGAGTGCATGATTGAAAGTACTTTTTTGGCAAGGATGGGGGGGGATGAATTTATGATTTTTGTCCCCGAATTACAGAGTGTGGAGTCAATTCAGCAATTTGCCCAACTAATTTTGCAGTCCTTTGAAAGTCCTTTTTTTGTTGAGGAAATGGCTCTTCATATTGGTACTAGTATTGGTATTAGTCTTTATCCCAATGATGGCATGGACGAAGAGACTTTAATGAAAAATGCCGATACTGCAATGTTTCGGGCTAAAGAACGGGGTCGCAACCATTATCAACTCTACAATCATGCGATCGGGGCAAAAGTCAAGGAATATGTAGCGATCGAGAATGGGATTCGCCAAGCTCTGGAGCGTTCAGAGTTTCAGGTGTTCTATCAGCCGCAAATTAATCTGGTTACAGGAGAGATTGATTGTATGGAGGCATTAGTACGTTGGCTGCATCCTGAATTAGGGTGGGTTCCTCCAAATCAGTTTATCCCAGCAGCCGAAGAACATGGATTGATTGTGCGTTTGGGTGAATGGGTATTGCGAACTGCCTGTACCCAAAATCGGTTATGGCAAAGAGAAGGTTTGCCTCCGATTCGGATGGCTGTAAATTTCTCTGCAAAACAATTTCAAGTAACAGATCTTTGCGATCGGATTATGCAAATTCTTGCAGAAACGGATCTAGACCCACAGTATTTAGAGCTAGAAATTACCGAAAGCTTGGTAATGCAGGACCAAAATACAACTATTGCGATGCTGAAGCAATTACAATCACGGGGCGTAAGAGTATCTATTGATGATTTTGGAACTGGTTATTCTTCGTTGAGTTATTTAAGGCTATTGCCCGTGAGTAAGGTCAAAATTGATGCTAGTTTTATTCGTGAAACTCCTCAAAACAATGATGATGCTGCAATTACTTCGACAATTATTGCAATGGCTCATAATTTGAATCTTAGGGCGATCGCTGAAGGTGTGGAGCGCAAAGAGCAATTAGAATTTTTGCGATCGCATAACTGCGATGCAGTACAGGGTTATCTATTTAGCCGCCCTGTGCCTGCTCCCGAAGCTACTTTATTATTACAAGCCCAGTTAAAATAAGAGATGGTGGCGCTTTGCACCACCATCTCTCTTTTGTTAATCACTAATTTCGGCGATCGCCTTACGCGCAATACTGGTGACATATAGGGTTACCACAACTGTCGCAATAAACCCGACAATCCGAATAACCCATTGAATAGTGGCATCTGTGGGTTGATTGTCGCTACCAATACGAGCAATGTCGCCAGCAAGAGAACCAATATAAACATACATCACTGTCCCCGGAAACATTCCCACGGAGCCTAATGCATAGTCTTTGAGTGTGACTCCAGTGATGCCAAATGCATAATTTAGTAAATTAAATGGAAATACTGGTGACAGTCGCGTTAATAGAACTATCTTAAATCCCGCATGGGCAACAGCCCGATCGATCGCTGCAAATTTTTGATTACCCTCAATCTTTTTGCCAATCCAGTCACGGGCTAAATATCGCCCAACTAGAAAAGCTGCGATCGCCCCTAAGGTTGCACCAACGAATACATAGAGCGACCCTAACAACACCCCAAATACTACGCCAGCACCTAACGTCAAGATGGAACCGGGTATAAAGGCAACTGTCGCCACAATATAAATGAGCATAAAAGCAAGCCCTCCAATGTAACCTTGACTTTCCACCCACTTCAAGGATGTGCGGAGTAGTTCTTGGGGATTGAAACTGGAGATAGTTGCTGAATCTTGAGCAAAAGTAGGATTGGCTATGATGGCATTGATGGCTAAAAAGGCGATCGTTCCAAAAAGTAAGCGCATTAAGTAAGAAGATATATAAAACTGTTGTTCCTTTCTCCTAGTAGGAGAAGGGCTTGGGGTAAGGGGATTCTTATACATCAGCAACATCCACCACCGTTATAGTGCCAAGTAGAATCTGTGATCATCACATCTTGAGGAAACTTGGCTGCAAGTTTTGCCGCAGTTTTATCGCATACTGATGTTGGATTACCACGCTGTAAAACATGTCCTGCGTGATCATCCAGAGATGACTCCATCCCACTATAAACTGCGGTTTTGCCCGTAAACACACAGGCTCCATCACTGGGAATGGGAACTTTGAAGGATACCGAATCTAAACTCTCTAGCATTAGTGGTGTATCCAAATCAAAACTATGGGTATCCAGCAATCGATAGGGACGACGGGCGCGGACTTCTATTTGTCCAAATCCTGCGGCAATTAGATAATGCATATACTCGTCATAGGTCATAGCCCCTGAAAGACACATTGCACGCAATCTTTCATCAGCTTGTAGATTTGCAGGAATAGGACGAGTAGCGATCGGATCACTCATAATCAATCTGCCTTTGGGTTTGAGAACTCGATAAACTTCTTTTAAAGCTCTTTGTAAGTCTTGAGGCTCAAAAATATTAAAGAGACAATTCTGAGCAACCACATCAACCGAAGCATCAGGAACGGGCAATGCAAAGGCATCTCCTTCTAACATGTTCACAAATTCTGGATCAAACCAATCGTTTTCTTGAGCCGCTAATTGCAGATTATGACTAGCAACTTCCCGCATTGCAGCAACTGGATCAACAGCAATAACGCTGCCTTTACGACGGCAGAAATAAGCAAATTGCAGAGCTTCTAAACCACCGCCAACCCCAATATACAAGACTGTTGGACTACCACGTAGTTCTGTGGGATGAATGGTTGTTCCACAGCCATAGTTCATCTGCTCAATGATTTTAGGTATTTTGAGATTAGGAAATTGCAGTGGTGGCGTACTAATGCAGCACAAACCAACCTGTGGAGTTTTTGCGGCTTCCGTATAAAATTCGGCGGTAGTTTCGAGATAGCTCATGAAGATTTACTCAAGGATAATGATTGGGGCAGTGGAAACAAATTTAAGACTACAGTAGGGGCAATTCATGAATTGCCCCTACTGTAGTTTAGCTTTTTCACATGCCACTGCCACTAAAGAAAATCCCAAATATTAAGAGTGGGTGCGAAGCACCCACTCTTAATATTTGGGATTTAGAGGAGTTCCGTAGAACGTTCTGCCAGTTTCGAGCGTTCCCCCTTACTAAGGGTAATATGTCCAGCCAAAGGATCATTTTTAAATCGTTCTACTACATAGGTCAAGCCATTACTTGCTGCATCAATATAGGGATTATCGATTTGTTCTGGATCACCAGTTAGAATCACTTTTGTGCCTTCACCAGCACGGGTTAGAATAGTTTTCACTTCATGGGGAGTAAGGTTTTGTGCTTCATCCACAATCAGAAATTGTTGAGGAATAGTCCGCCCTCGAATGTATGTAAGCGGTTCAATCTGAAGTAAACCTCGCTCCATTAAGTCTTCATGTCCTCGCCGAGTATGTGAATGCATACTCCGCTTTTCTTTCGGATCTTTGGGGGATTGAGAGCCAAAAATCAGATCGAAATTATCGTAAATAGGCTGCATCCAAGGTGTAAGTTTTTCTTTAATATCCCCAGGGAGAAAGCCAATATCTTTGCCCATCGGGATTACGGGGCGTGAAATTAGCAACCTAGTATATACTCGCTCATCGGCAACCTTATGCAATCCCACTGCGATCGCTAACAAAGTTTTACCAGTACCAGCTTTGCCAACGAGGGTAACTAGGGGAATTGCATCATTCAGTAAAAGATCGAGAGCAAATTTTTGTTCACGATTGCGTGCATTGATGCCGATTACCCCTGAATTGACGATTTTATTTATGGCTACTAGTTTTGTGGAGTTTTGGCTGCTACTATTGGCGATCGCTAAGGCTGTATGGGAAGGATTAAACTGATCGATCAGCATTACCGCTTGATTTGGACAAAATTCACCACTAATAGAAATCGCTCCATTCTTAAAAAGCTGATCGATCTTTTCAGCATCGACGCTTACTTCCGTAATACCTGTATAAAGTTCAGAAATATCAACTTTATTCGTCTCATAGTCTTGAGCTTGCAGTCCTAGGGCATCAGCTTTGATCCGTAGATTGGTGTCTTTACTGACCATGACAACCCGACATTGACATCCACGTTTAAGTTCGAGGGCGACTGCGAGAATAGCATTGTCATTGCGATCGCCTTCAAGTTCGATGGGCAGAGTTTTTAACGTTTCGCGATCGCACAGGGCTACTCGCAGCAATCCCCCATTTTCCAACTCAATCCCTTGGATAATATTCCCCTGACTTCGTAACTCGTCTAATTCTCGCGATACTTGCCGCGCATTGCGTCCGATCATCTCAGGTTGCTTTTTGAAGCGATCAAGTTCTTCAATAATGGTCATCGGTAAGACGACTTCATTATCCTCAAAGCGACTCATGGCTGTGGGATCGTACAGCAATACATTAGTGTCAAGCACAAAAATCTTTTTCATATTGTTAAATTTTAGGTAGTACTAAATAGGTAAGGATGGGCGGCACGAAGTGCCGCCCATCCTACTAAAATAAATCCTTTACTTTTTAGTACTACCAAATTTTAGGTAGTGCTAAAGATGGCAGGATTTTAAAGGGCTTTCTTACCGCGCAAAGCATTATCTAACCTCAAAATTTAATCTTGACACTTTCGCGGCGATTATGTGGATTTTGTGTAGCGATCGCTACAATGCTTAACACCAGAATATAAACCCAAAACAAAGAAAGGCATCGCAAAGCGATGCCTTTCTTTGTTTTAGGTTTACATCGCATTCAATATAAATCCAAAACAAAGAAAGG
>JBJTVM010000677.1:0-5997 GCA_046081205.1 Pseudanabaena sp.
GAAGAACGCGAAAAATGGTAAAAATCGCGCTTTCGTTTTTACCATTTTGCGCCATTTGCTCCGCGCTTCGCGCGGCGCAAATGGCTATATCGAATTCACGTTAAAATATTGAAAAAGTGGTGCAATGCGTCGCTTTCCTAGATTATTTTTGAACTCAAAGCCGTGTAAATGATACATTAGTTATGAGATACATCGTAAAGGCTTAAAGATGAGCAAAAAGCTATTAATTGTTGACGATGAGCCACATATCCGTTTGCTATTAGAGCAAACCCTAGAAGAGCTAGAAGATCAAGACGTAGAATTATTAACAGCAACGAATGGGTTAGAAGCACTGGAGACAATTCAGAGGGAAAAGCCAAATTTAGTATTCTTAGACGTAATGATGCCAAAAATGAATGGTTATGATGTCTGCGAAAAGGTTAAGGCTGATCCTAATCTGAGCGATGTGTATATCATCATGTTGACCGCTAAGGGGCAAGAATTTGATCGCAGTCGAGGGAAAGATGTTGGAGCTGACATCTACATGACAAAACCCTTTGACCCTGATGAAATCCTAGAAAAATCCTGTGAAATTCTCGGAATAGAGACTTAAAAATGAGCGTAAATTTGACCTGTAAGTTAAGCGATCGCGTTCTAGATAGTAGCCAAGGCAGTAGTCAACGTCAGTTAGCGATCGCCGTTTCTGCTGGTGCTGCAGTCGATGGCAATAATGCACCGCTTAACTTGTGTCTTGTCCTAGATCATAGTGGCTCAATGGGAGGGCAACCCCTTGACACGGTCAAACGGGCTGCTCGTGATCTCGTAGATCGGATGTATCTGCAAGATCGGATTAGTGTAATTGGCTTTGATCACAAAGCTCATGTGGTAGTCGAAAATCAACCCGTTGATCGCATTGAATCCATCAAAGCCAAGATTCAATCGCTCAAAGCATCGGGTGGTACTTGTATCGACGATGGCATCAAGCTGGGCTTGCAGGAAACGAGTAAGGGCAAAGATGGCACTGTCAGCCAAATCTTTGTGCTGACCGATGGTGAAAATGAGCATGGTGATAATGAGCGTTGTTTCCAATTTTCACGCTTAGCTACAGAATACAACATGACTTTGCATAGCCTCGGTTTTGGGGATAGCTGGAATCAAGATGTATTGGAACGGATTGCCGATGCTGGTGGTGGTGCGATGGCATATATCCCATCGCCTGCTGCGGCTGGGGAGGAGTTTCAGAAATTATTAAAACGTGTCCAAGCGATCGGGCTAACCAATGCTCATTTGATTTTGCAGCTTTCGCCCCATGTTAGATTGGCGGAGTTAAAGCCAATTGCTCAAGTTGCCCCTGACACAATCGAATTAGCCTATCAAACTGAGGGAGATGCGATTATTGTCAGACTTGGCGATCTGATGACAGATGTGGAACGAGTAGTGCTATTTAATCTCTATATCAGCCCAACTAGTTATACTGCCGAATATCCCGATCACTCGGAAATTCCCATTTTGACGGCTCAAGTCCGTTACGACATTCCCTCACAGGCACAAATTAATGCGCTGTCATCACCTGTAGCGATCACCGCAACTTTAGTCCAAGACTATATGCCACAGGTCGATCCACAGGTACAAAACTATTTGTTAGCTTTAGCAAAATATCGTCAAACGCAACTTGCCGAACAAAAACTACAACAGGGGGATCGCGCAGGGGCTGTGACAATGTTACAATCTGCTGCTAAAACCGCTTTGCAAATGGGCGATAGCAATGCCTCGACGATTTTGCAAAACAATGCAACCCGTCTACAAACGGGTACGTCTCTAAGCGAAGCCGATCGCAAAAAAACACGTATCGCATCTAAAACCGTACTGCAACCTCCTCCTAATTCTTAAATTTTAGATAGTCTAAGTGTCACCCCACACTGTTGATTGCGAAATTGATTGAGAAACTCATCGTGAATATATAAACTTTCCATCTAAGTTGCCCTTATGATTATTTGTCCTAGTTGCGCTCATGCCAACCCTGACGGAGCTGTAAACTGCGAAGCCTGTTTTACACCTTTACCGATTGTCAAAAATATTCAATGCCCCAGTTGCGGATCATCTGTGTTGTCAGATGCTAAGTTTTGTGGACATTGTGGGTTTAATCTAAGTGGGGCAACTGCTATCAATGCGCTTCCAGATATTCATGCTGAAAATGCGATCGCGCCACCTGTCCCATCGACTGAAGTTTTCCCTGTAATACCTATTTCCAGCGCCATGTCAAATTCTTTACCTGATGCGACGACCGAAGGTGATTCGGCAGCAAATTTAGAAACAAATTCTTTTGGCGAGGTTCCAACTCTTCCCAAATTTACTGATATCGAAAACTTGCTTGCAGCAGAGGAGCAGAGTCTACCAATTCAGGCTCCTGCAAATGAACCGATTACTACTTCAGCAAGTGAGCCAATCAGTTCACCCATGAGTGTCAAGACCCAGTTACAGCAATTTGCCGCATCTTTGCTGCATGTACAGACTAATCTCACGATTGAAATTCCTGCCCATTTACCAGTTGTACATATTGGTAAGCCCAATACGGTAATTCCTCCTGATATTGATGTGTCAGGTTTCCCAGATTCAGATATTGTTTCGCGCATCCATGCGGATATTCGGGCTGAGGGTGGTTCTTTCTTTTTTGAGGATACAGGTAGCTCTAACGGCACTTATGTTAATAATTTGCCTTTACCTGCGGGTAATCGCCATAAGTTGAGGGCAGGCGATCGCATTTCTTTAGGTAAGGGGGATAAAGTTAGCTTTGTATTTCAACTTAACCCGTAATACCAATTTTTGCCATTTGCGCCGCGCGAAGCGCGGCGCAAATGGCTTTACATTACGTTATTTCCATAAAAAAGGGACGCGAAGCGTCCCTTTTTTATGGAGATAATTGCAACACCATCCGTATCTTGCCTGTGATCGGATTAGACGATCGCCATTCTAAAATGAGCTTTTCTACCTCAGCGATCGCTTTGGGCTCTTTTAGGGCTGAATCTTTGTGGTCGGTTGCTATGTTAACAACGCGATCATTAACAATCTCTAGATCAAACACAATCGTCCCCTTAGTAGATATGTTAATTTGCTGAGCTTGAACATAACGTACTAAAGATGCAGTTAAATCACTTGGTAATTCTGATTGAATCTGCAAAACTTTGATACTACTTGTTGCACTATTGTTGCCATTAACTACATTGGAATTTCCTAGGGGAACAGGCAGGTTGATGGATGGTGCTGCAGGCGGTGCTGCAGTCGATGAAGCTACCTCTCCTGTAACTGTAGTGGGGGCAGATAAATTGTCTTTTCGCTCTAAACGCCTTGGTTGAGTCGCTGGCATGACTGGCTTTGCGTTAGTAACTGGAGGTCTATCCATTGCACTCTGGCGAGTATTACTCGAAGGGTCAATACTAGACTCAGTGGCGATCGCAACTTTTTCGGGCTTGTCTGGTTTGTTGTAATTTCGATCAATATTTGGTGAAGACGAAGAAGGGCTAGCAGAATCTATATTGCTGGGGCTTGGTGATGAAGCAGACAGGTTCGGTTGAGGATTGATCGGATTTGCTGATTTTGGTGCAGAATCAACCTTTGCACGACTTGCCTCTTGATCTTGAGAAATAGCGGCAGGAGGTGAGGGTGGAATTGTAGATATTTTCTCAGGATCAGAAGCAGCAGGAGTGGAGGCAATTTGATAGCTAGGCTGTTCGCCAAAGGGTGGTGAAATGAGTCGGATTGTGCCAATACTAACCCCGACGATCGCGATTGCCCCTGCAACAATTTTGAGCCAGTTAGGGTTGAGACGACGGACTTCCAGTACTAAGTTGGGCAAAATTACAAACTCATTGCTGCACCGCTCTAAACTTTCGTACAGATCAAATAGTTGTAAAGTTGATAGTTGCAACTTTGGCAGTCTGGGAACAGTGATCGCATGATTGAGCGTTGCCAAATCATCTTGGGCTAGCCAGCGATCGCAATAGGCGGTCACAATCTCGATCAAATTAGTGATTTGCTGCTGGTTGCCCTTAATTACTTTTTTGCTATGCGCTAATTGCAAACGAAACTGCAAATTTTGAGCAACGATTTGTGATTGCCAATCCGATAGAGGCGATCGCTCTGTCCATACCTCTAGTAAACAGGTGGGCAATTCGTAGCGGCGGCTCAGAGTATTTGATTCCGAAGGAGAGTAACGCATGGCGCTTGTATGCGGTTAGTTAGGCTCTTGCCTTGACTTCACAGAATGTCTGGCGCATTCTATGAAGTTTGCTATAGCTATTTTGATTATAGCGTTTTTCAATCAAGCGAGGTACACAGGTTTGTTTCCCCGCCGAAGACGGGGAAACAAACCTGTACTTCACTAGCCTGATACAGGCTATATATAGCAACGTTAGTTTTGCTTAAGAAATAAACCACAAAAGATGAGTGGCGGCGCTTCGTGCCGCTATTACTCTTTGGGACTGCGGTAAACTGACTGGACGCGCTTTGCGCGTCCCGCCAGTTTTATTTGGGCGATCGCTTCCAGAGTCGATAGCCAATAAATGCGGCGATCGCCAACAAAACGCCAAAAACTACGACTTTGGAAATTACATCAATGTAATTTTCGACTAGCTTGTAATTTTTACCTAGGAAATAACCTGCGTAGGTTAACAAAGTCACCCAGCCAATTGTGCCAATCGTGGAATAGAGAAAGAACGGAATTACAGGCATTTTGCTAATACCTGCGGGGATGGAAATCAAGGTGCGAATACCGGGAACGAGACGACCAAATAAAACCGCCTTTGCGCCATGCTTTTGAAACCAATTCACTGATTTCTCAATATCTTCCCCAGAAATACCGATCCACTTACCATAGCGACCTGCTAACAATTGCAAACGATTCTGCCCTAATATTAGTCCCGCATAGTACCAAGGGATCGCCCCCAAAATTGTGCCAATGACACCTGCGGCGATCGCAGGAATGACCTGGATTTGGGTATTCGGCAGAGTCGCGGTATAGCCTGCTAAGGGCATAATCAACTCTGATGGGATCGGGGGAAATAGATTTTCTAAAAACATTAGCAAGCCAATTCCCAGATATCCCAGGGAATTCATCGTATTCGTAATCCATTCCTGCATTTTATTCGCTAAATTAAAGGTTTTATTTTTTAGTGGCGCAGCTTTACCGCGCCACTGAAACTTTTGTTTATTTGCCCATCAGGTTTTTAAGTCCAGCTTTCAGCCAGTCATAGAGACTGCTTCCTCCCACTGAGAGAGCATAGAGAATCGAAAGAGTCAAAGTTGCGCCACAAACACATAGCAACAGCCCCGCTAAACTAATCGCCCCATCATCATCTAGTAACCCAAACCCTGTCACAAAAATTCCCATCGCAGGTAAAGTATTTGTCCCTGGGATGGGGATCATCATTGATATTGACATTAACGCGATCGCTAAACCAATCACCACTCGTCCCACATGAGTCGTACAAACTAGAGTCAGCCGAGGTTTTGATACCCGTTCAATCTTTTGCATCCAAGGGATACCAGATTTCACAAAACCCTGCACTCGTTTAATGGCGATCGGGCGATGCATAATTCGTGACGGCAACCATGGTGTTTTAGCTCCAACTATCAACTGCACCGCTAGCAATAGCATGACAACCCCAAAGGGTACAGAGTAGCCCGCCGCAGGAATTGGTAGCGCTGAAGGTAGTGCTAGCAAGACAAACAAAAATCCAAAGGTGCGTTCACCAGCTAACTCCAGCACTGATGCTAGGGTTACCTGTTCAGCAGGTGGTGCTTCGATAAAAAATTGATGCAAGTCCTGAGAAAGTTGAGCCATAATTTAGTAAATGTGAGCTGTGATTGAACCCTATCCAAAATCGTAGCGAAAATAGCGATCGAGTTCATCAATAAACGTTATGTTAGTTCTGTATGTCGCTTTTCAATCAAGTGAGGTACATATTGTTACCGCCGAAGGTGGTTAAACAATATGTACCTCACTAGCCTAGTAAAGGCTAT
>JBJTVM010000678.1:0-1256 GCA_046081205.1 Pseudanabaena sp.
TGTGAATTAAAAAACAAACCTTGTAGGTGCTTTGGTATTACTTTAGTCTTTGTGCCGTGAAGCTTTAATTTGATCGATAAAAAATTCTTCAAGGGTTTGGCGGGCTAGCTCGATCGTGATCGCCTTTGCACCAATACTTGCAATATAAGTCAGAAATTCTGGTAGATCCTTCGCTAATTGACCATGCCAAGTATCATTTTGGAAATTTAAATGCTCTAACCAAGGTTTCAACTCTTCTTCAGAGCCGCCATGTCCACTGACCTGATAGGACTGCTCAGTACCCAGTAACTCATTTAATGTGCCCATCGCCACTAGTTCTCCCTTGTTGAGGATACCAATGCGATCGCAGATTAACTCCACATCAGACAAAATATGGCTGTTAAAAAATACAGTTTTGCCTTGATTTTTGAGCATCAAAATAATTTCACGCACCTGATAGCGACCAACAGGATCAAGCCCAGACATTGGCTCATCAAGAAACACAATTTCGGGATCGTTGATCAGGGCTTGGGCGACCCCAATTCTCTGCACCATGCCTTTAGAATATTGGCGCAATTGCTTTTTCCTTGCTACAGATTGAGATAACCCGACAAGATCTAGCAAATCAGCAATGCGCTGACGACGTAAAGATGGCGCAACCCCAAACAAGCTGCCAATAAAATCAAGTAGTTCCCAGCCTGTCAAATAGTCATAGTAGTAAGCATTTTCGGGTAAATAACCGATTGACTGCTTTGCCGTGCGATCGCCGAGAGGATATCCTAAAATTTCACCAGTCCCAGATGTGGGTTTGACAATACCCAATAAAATTTTTAACAATGTGGTTTTGCCAGCTCCATTAGGTCCTAACACACCAAAGGTTTCGCCTTGGCGAATGGTTAATGAAAAATCCTGTAAAGAACTAATTTTTTGATTTAACCAAAAGCCAGTACGATAAATTTTGCTCAAGCCATCCGCGACAATAGCGTTGCCCTGAATAATCTGTTGTTGGGATTCATTAGTCAATACTTCTACCATAGCTACCGATCTAAAGCTGCAATGTTCATGCTTAGAAACACTATTTTAGCGTCAGTTCGAGATCATTTAACGTGGGTTCGATATGGTCATTTGCAGCGTGCGAAGCGCACCGCAAATGCCAAAAAATGGTAAAAATCGCTTAGCGATTTTTACCATTTTTTGGCATTTGCGCTTCGCACGCTGCAAATGACCATATCGAACCCACGTTAAATGATCTCGAACTGACGCTAAAATAGTGTTTC
>JBJTVM010000679.1:0-7268 GCA_046081205.1 Pseudanabaena sp.
GGACGGCGCGAAGCGCCGTCCATCCTTATCTGTGAAAAGAGGTCATTTTGTGACCTCTTTTCTTTTTGGGTGTTTTGACGGTATCTCAAAGCCATAAAATTGCGAGACAGTTTAATTTACGCCTTAGCAATTTTCAAATAGGACGGCTGCAATTTCATGGGTAAGACAGTTGTAAGGTTCTGTGCGATCGCTTTGACCACCCTCTTGATCGTGGTATCGCTTGGCGGCTTATATCCGCAAGGTTTGAGGGCTGAGGGCAATACAATCGCGATCGCCGTAGCAGCATCTCTTAGCGGAGATGCAGCCAGTGGCGGTCAAGAAATCGTCGATAGTATCAAGCTATATATTGATGCGACCAATCGTGATGGGGGTATCAATGGTCGTCAGCTTAAGTTAAATGTTTTTGATGACAAGGGGAACGCGGATGGGGCAACTCAAGTTGCTAACGACATTGCTAAAAGTGATGCGCTAGTGGTGTTGGGGCATCGATCTTCTGATGCTTCGATCGCTGCTGGGAACATCTATCAAGAGCGCAAATTACCAGCGATTACGGGTACGGCTAATAATCCTAAAGTTACCAGCGATCGCCCGTACTATTTTCGGATTATCTATACCAATCCCGATCTCGCCAAAACCTTGTCACTATACGCACAGCAAGTACTACAGTTCAAGACAGCAAGTATAATTTACGACAAAGCTAGTAAAAATGAACAGACTCAATCGGAAGTAATTAAGTCAGCCTTTGAAGCCAATGGTAACGGCAAAATTCAAAAGACTTGGGCGATCGATTCCGATCCAGCTAATCGCAAAGCCTCAGTGCAGCAAATCGTTAATGAATTAGCTACTGAGCCTGAAGCAGGAATTTTGTTTCTAACCATGTCTAAGGAGGAGGTTGCTGAAGACTTTTTGGTGGCATTCAAGCAGAAAGGGCTGAAAAATCCTGTTTTAGGGGAGCAAGCGCTCGGAAGAGAGTCCTTTGCCAAGCGGTTTGAAAAATATGATGAAGAGAAGAAAACGGCGGGATTCTTTACCGATGACATGTATGTACCATTGCCGATCCTGTTTGATAGTGCAGGAGCCGATGCCCAAGACTTTCTGACTGCTTATCAAAAAGCCTACAACAAAACTCCTTCCTATTTAGGAGCCAAGTTTTATGAGGCAGCGATCGCCGCAGTGGATGCGATTCGGAAGGCAAATCCTAAGTTGACATCTGCAAGCTTAGAATCCGATCGCGAACAGGTGCGCGATGCTCTGGCGAAACTGAACAATCGTAAGGTGGGCATCAGAGGTTTAACTGGGTTGCTTTATTTCAATAGCGATCGCAATAGCGATCAGCCCGTGCGCCTTGCTCAATTTCAAAACTATAAACTGATCTCCGCTTCTCAACAATTTACTCCCATCCCTAACCCTGATCGTCTCAATTTGCCGAAGGAAATCCAAGCTGGTAGCATCGTTCAATCGGGCAATCAATATTTTTGGCGGCAGCGCGTAGTGTATGCGGGAATGGATATCAATAGGCTGAATCGGATTGATAAGGCAACTTTTACCGCCGATTTTTATGTGTGGTTTCGCTACAACGGTAATGATGAACCTACGGAGATTCAGTTTCCTGATGCTGTTAGCAATAGTGTTAATCCCACCGCGCCTGTATTTGATGGTAAAGCACCAATCAAGGCTCAAGTTGTCAATGGACTAAACTATCGTCTCTATCGGGTGCGTGGTGAATTTCGGAATGCTTTTGATTTTCGTGATTATCCCTTTGATTCACAAAGATTAAACTTGCGTTTTGATAATCCCAATCTATCGACTGAGCGGTTGATCTATGCGATCGATAAGGTTGGCTTAAAATTACCAAGACCCGAAGCCGAAGAACGTAAACCATTTCAAGGACTTCAGCTTTGGAATTTTAAAAGTATTACCTATTTCCAAGACTCATCACGCAGTACTTCCACTCAAGGCGATCCTGATTTGTTTCAGTCAAATGCTCAAGTGGAATACCCTGGGTTAAGTATTCGCATGACTTTTCAACGCAAAACCTTAGTATTTCTATCGAAGAATGTGTTGCCGTTAATTTTGCTCTCACTCTTAACCTATTGTTGCCTGTTCTTCCCCTATTCGATGTTTGTACCTCGCACGATGGCTCCTGCATCAGCATTATTATCAGGAATTGTGTTGTTGCTTTCCTTTAACAATCAACTACCTGAAGTTGGCTACACCGTAGCGATGGAATATGTATTTTATGTCTACTTCTGTCTATGTTTACTACCAATTCTGGTCACAGTAGTCGGTACAAAACTAGATAAAGATGGACATAAAAAAGCGTTTAAATACTTAAATATCGCATCATGGATTGTCTATCCGTTGATTGTAATCATCACTATTTCGACTTTTGCAATCGCCTATAGCGATCGGCTAGTCTAAAAAAGCGGCGCTTAGCGCCGCTTTTTTTAATAATTCACTAAAGAAACAATCGGCACATCAGGCAATGCTTTCCTGCCATTGAGAAAATCTAGCTCAATCAAAAATCCATACCCAAGCAGTTCTGCACCAGCTTGCTTAATCAATTCTGCCGTAGCAGCCGCAGTCCCACCTGTAGCAATCACATCGTCAATGATCATTACTCTCTCACCCACAGCGATCGCATCTTGATGCATCTCTAAGGTATCGGTTCCATATTCCAAAGAATATTCAACCCGAAATACTGCTGATGGTAACTTCTTCGGTTTACGAACTGGTACAAAGCCACAACCTAAAGACATAGCAAGCGCTGCACCAAGGATAAATCCTCTCGACTCAATCCCGACAATGCAATCGATCTCCCCAATATTCAATTCTGCAAATTTTGTTTTAAAACCTTGGATAATGGTTGTTAAGCCGTCACGATGCGCTAAGAATGGCGTAATATCTCGAAAAATAATGCCTTGCTGTGGAAAATCGGGTATATCGCGAATAATGCTTTTAAAGTCCATAGAATATTTGACCATCGTCGATCGCTAGAGAACTTCACAATCTTATCTGTATCCGCGATCGCATTGAACACAACAATATTGCTGTTTACTAACAACCAAAAGGCGAGTGGCACTTAGGGACGCATAATATAAAGTAAAGAGCCCAATTTTTTGTGGCGAAGCTTCGCCACAAAAAAATTGAGCTCTTCATTGAAATTTTGATGTGCATCAAAAAATGTGCATGTATACTGTATACAAAGTATATGGGTTTGTTGCGATGTATGGCTTAAAAGCAATTGTCATCGGTGCGGGTATTGGTGGTCTCACCACAGGCATCGCCTTGCGACAAGCTGGTTATGAAGTGGAAATCTATGATCGGGTCAGGGATCTGCGTCCGATTGGGGCAGGGATCTCGCTCTGGTCAAATGGAGTCAAAGTCCTCAACCGTCTTGGCTTAAGTCAACAGCTAGCGGCGATCGGTGGGCAAATGCACTATATGGAATACCGCCAACTTTCGGGAAATGTCCTCAATCATATTTCCTTGCAGCCGTTAGTCGAAGAAGTTGGGCAGCGTCCCTATCCTGTGGCAAGGCGAGATTTGCAAAATGTGCTACTAGAAGCCTTTGAAGCTGCGGGTGGTACGTTAATTCTTGGTACTAAATGTATTGGGATTCTCGATGGCTTTCGTGATGTCACGGCTAAGTTTGAAGATGGTAGCACTGCCACAGGCGATCTATTGGTAGCAGCCGACGGAGTGCGTTCCCTTCTACGCCAGTATATTCTCAATGACTCTGTCGAACCTAAATATGCAGGCTATGTCAATTGGAATGGCTTAGTTCCCATCAGTAGCGATCTTGCGCCTGCGGACACTTGGTCAATTTATGTAGGCGAACATAAACGCGCTTCGCTGATGCCCTTATCAGGCGATCGCTTCTATTTCTTTTTTGATGTGCCATTACCCAAGGGAACCGTTAATAATGTTGCTAACTACAGAAATGAATTAAAACAACATTTTCAAGGATGGGCAAAGCCTGTGCAGCTATTAATTGATCGCCTTGAGCCTGAATCCGTCGCTCGTTTAGAAATTCATGATGTTGGTCCTATCTCAAGGATGGTCAAGGGTCGAGTGGCTTTACTGGGTGATGCCGCTCATGCGACTTGTCCCGACCTCGGTCAAGGTGGATGCCAGGCGATCGAAGATGGTTGGGTATTAGCCAATTATTTGTCATCCACAAATTTGAGTGTTCCCGATGCCCTAAGACGATATGAAGCAGAACGCAAGGTTCGCACCACTGAAGTCGTCAACAAGGCACGAAATCGGGCGGAAACCATTCATGGTAAAGATCCTGAAATTACCCAAAAGTGGTATGACCAACTTGCTCAAGAAAATCCTTTAGATGTCACCAAAGCGATCGCCAAAATTATTAGTGGAGGCCCCTTACATTGAGTAATTCAAGCTATACGATCACGATGCTCAATCAAATGAGCCAATCAGAATTTACCGAAGCAATCGGTTCGATCTTTGAACATACCCCAGAAATAGCCGCCGAGGCATGGCAATCGCGCCCTTTTACCGATGTCCACAATCTCCATCAAACCATGGCAGCGATCGTTTTAAAAATGGGTGATGCTGAGAAATTAAAACTAATTTGCGCTCACCCCGATCTAGGTAGTAAGTTCAAAATGGCAGAAGCATCTGTACAGGAACAATCCACTGTCGGGCTAGATCGACTCTCGGCAACAGAATATACTCACTTTCAAAAACTTAATCAAAACTACAAAGATAAGTTCTCATTCCCCTTTATCATCGCCGTTCGCAACCATACCAAAGATAGCATTCTCGCTGCGTTTGAAAAAAGACTTCAGAACAATCTGGAAGCAGAAAAACAACAAGCGATCGCCGAAATTACCGAAATTGCTAGATGGAGGTTAACTTTGGCTGTTGAGTAGGTTGCCGCAATTACAGCGCTTTGCGCTCACTTCAAACCCAGAAATATTTTTGAAAGTGGCGCGAAGCGCCACTTTCAAAAATATTTCTGTACTACTCAAAGCCTCAATGGGCTGTAAACGTATTACCAATTACTAATTATCAATATAACCATGACCTATCCAAGAGACATGATTGGCTACGGGCGATTTGTCCCCGATGCGAAATGGAAAGATAACGCTCGTGTTGCTGTCCAGTTTGTGATTAATTATGAAGAAGGTGGCGAAACTTGTATCCTTCATGGAGACAGTGCATCTGAAACTTTTCTGTCAGAAATTGTGGGCGCTGTTCCTTTTAATGGATTGCGCCATATGAATATGGAATCTTGCTATGAATATGGTAGCCGTGCGGGATTTTGGCGTTTGTATCGCATGTTTTGCGATCGCAATATTCCTGTAACTATTTACGGTATTGCGATGGCTCTCGCTCGTAATCCTGAAGCTGTTGCCGCCATGCTGGAGGCGGATTGGGAAATTGCGAGTCATGGCTATCGTTGGATTGATTACAAATATTTTTCGCCTGAACAAGAGCGTGAACATTTGCAAAAGGCGATCGCTATTCATACCCAAGTGACAGGAGAACGTCCCCTCGGTTGGTATACGGGGCGCACTAGTGAGCATACTCGCCGTTTAGTTGTGGAAGAAGGTGGATTTCTCTATGATTCCGACAGTTATGCCGATGACCTGCCCTATTGGAATTATGAATATGGTAAACCGCATCTAGTTATTCCCTATACCCTCGACAATAACGATATGCGCTTTGCCACACCCCAAGGCTTTAATTCTGGGGATCAGTTTTTTGCCTATTTGCGTGATGCCTTTGATGTTCTCTACGCTGAAGGCGACACATCCCCAAAAATGATGAGCATTGGATTACATTGTCGCCTAGTCGGACGACCAGGGAGAGCGGCGGCTTTGGCGAGATTTTTGGACTATGTGCAAAGTCACGATCGCGTTTGGATTTGTCGCCGTATTGACATTGCCCATCATTGGCACAAGCACCATAAGCCAGCCTAAGAATTGGCGGCGCTTTGCGCTAATGATCGCGAAATCTTGTCTCAAAATAACGATTAGCGGCGCAAAGCGCCGCCAATCACAAAGTTTTAATCAATAAAAAACAATGAAAGTTGAAGTATATAAGCTACCTCAAAATAGTCCTGATGATCTCACGGCTCTAGAGGCGGCGATCGCTTCAGGCGAAATTAATCCCCATCAAATTGTGGCGATTATGGGGAAGACCGAAGGTAATGGCTGTGTTAACGATTTTACGCGCGGTTTTGCGGTGCAAACTTTAAAGCACTACCTCGCAAATTTTGTAGGACAAGAAAAATCGGCAGAAATTGTTTACGTCATGTCTGGGGGAACTGAGGGAGCCTTAAGCCCGCATTTAACAATTTTCACCAGTCAACCTTCACCGCCAGACACACCGACTCGTATGGCTTTAACCTTGGGAGTGATACATACCCGTGATTTTACCCCTGCGGAAATTGGCTCGTTAACGATGGTCAAAGAAGTTGCCCTAGCTGTGAATCAAGCGATCGCTACCGCAGGAATCGCCAAAGATGATGTGCATTTTATCCAAATTAAATGTCCACTTGTCACCAGTCGCGATCGCTTACTGGAAGAAAATCATGATCCGAAATCAGTCAGCAAATCGATAACGAGTTATCAGTCAATGGGCTACTCGCGTGGAGCCTCAGCACTAGGCGTAGCGGTTGCCCTAGGTGAAATTCAACTAGAAGATCTCACAGAAGCAGATATTTGCCAAAATTATGCTTTATATTCTGCAGTTGCTTCCACATCCGCAGGGGTGGAGTTACGCAACTGTGAGATTTTGGTATTAGGGAATGCACCAACATCCACTAGCAATTTTGTGATTGGTCATAGTGTGATGCAACATGCCCTAGATGCTCAAGCCGTGATCAAGGCGATCGCCTCCACAGGACAAACAAGCGATCGGGTCGTAAATATATTTGCCAAAGCTGAAGCCGATCCATCGGGAGAGCTTTTGGGTAGAAGACATACAATGATGGATGATTCCGATATCAACCATACGCGCATGGCTAGGGCGGTAGTTGGCGCAGTAGTCGCTTCTATCGTGCAAGATCCGATGGTTTATGTGTCAGGAGGTGCGGAACATCAAGGACCTTCAGGTGGGGGGCCAGTTGCCGCGATCGCTCGCATAGATTAAAAAAAGTTCGCTTCGCGAACCTTTTTTAATCTATGCATTTTTATAAGCAGCCCACCCACCAAGATGAGAGATATCTTTCCAATTAAACTTCTCTATTAGTTCTTGAGGATAGAGAAAAGCAGTTAAAACTTCTCCATCTTCTA
>JBJTVM010000680.1:0-16728 GCA_046081205.1 Pseudanabaena sp.
AAAGCGCCGCCTTTTTTATTGGGGTTTAACACCAAAGCACAAAATGGCTACGCCATTTTGTGCTTTGGTATTAAACAGGTTGTTTGAGATTTTCTTCGCCTTGGGTAATCGTGATCGATTCAATGCGATCGCCCATTTGAATTTTTTCGACTAGATCCATTCCCTCAGTTACATAACCAAATACCGCATAAGAACCGTCCAGAAAGTAGATATCGTCAAGGGCAAGATAAAACTGACAGGATGCAGAATTAGGAAACTGCGATCGGGCCATAGCGATCGCCCCTTTGTTATGACGTAACTTAGGCTTTTGTGTTGGTGGTAAGATTTCACCATAAACAGGTTGCTTTGACCCATCAGGCAGAATTTCGAGAGGGATATAACGGGGCTGTGATGTCACAGGATCGGTAAAATTACCCGTCCCATTACCAAGAGGATCGCCACCTTGGGCAACAAAGGGGGTTGGATCCTTGACCACACGATGAAAAGTTAAACCGTTATATAATCCACGCTTTACTAAATCAGCAAAATTTCCAGCGGTAACAGGGGCATTTACACCATCCAGATCAATTTTCACTGTGCCAGATTTTAGTTTTAATTCCACCGTAGCCTTACCTTTAAGCTGCACAAATTTAGCAAGAGCTGCATCCAGAGCGCTCTCAGGACTAGCACTCGTCGGTTGAGGCTTAGGCGATGATGGTGGGGTAGAAGCCATCGCTGTAGGTTTGCCGCTAGCGGTAGCTGATGCTGTGGGTGAAGCACTTGCAGAAACACTACCGCCATTAGTGCAACTGGCGAGTAAAACACTCACTGCTAAAAAACAACTAAGAATCCAACGCAACATGTTTAACTCTTGATAACTTGTACAAATTTTATACAGCGCTTTGCGCTGAATGAAAGCCCAGACTCAAAACCTACAACATCATGTGGTTAAAGCCCACACAAGAAATTTTAGAAAATGTTGCAAAGCAACATTTTCTAAAAATTTCTTGTGTGCATTTGATCGGTAATAGCTGTAGATAAAATGCGGCGCGAACCGCTGTATTTCTAGTTATAGCCCTTCCAGTGGCACTGCCAAAAACTTGGCAATTTCGGCAGCTCGATCTTCGAGTTCAGTTAAACCAATTGGTTGCCCCACTTCAGATAGAGGCAAATCACCTTTGCCCTTTACTCGCAAATATAAGGCTCTCTTAGGATTTAGACCATTGCGAATTTCAACGCGCACCGCTTGGACATCAGCTACATTATAGGTTAACTCAATATTTTTGCTCTTATTGCGGCCACGACGAAAGAGCTTCACCTTGCCAATATTGCGATCAAACTCGTTGAAGCCGCTACCATAATCGATCGCCATCACGTATAGCAGGTATAGCTCTAGCAAAGTTCCAGCTACTCCATAAAAGGAAAGTGCCAAACCTTGAGGCACAAATTCTAGTTGTAGGGGATCAGCAAATGGTAGCAAATTAATTTTTAAGAAGCTCGATATTCCTGCTAGCAAAAAGCCCGAGGCACCTATGGCAACAATAACCGCAAAGCAATAGTTACTAAAGCGCCGTGACCCGACAATGTCATATCGCAGAACATTGGATTGAGATTTTGTAGTGACCATCGGTTGAAATAAGATTGAAAAATTAATGTGTAAAGGAACAGTATATAGCGGCTTGCAGTCTCATAGTATGTATCAACTTATGCAACTGGTTTTGGTGTTCCCAGCAACTTCATGCTAAAAATACCAAAATCGGTTTCTTAAAAGCTCACCAACGGTCGAATCTTAAAAAATTGATTTTTACAATGAGAATTACTGGATTTAAAGATTTGCTAAGAAATGATGCGTAGCGTATCTTAATTAGACAAGTGACTCAAGACTAATTTTCATCCGTTACTTACCATCAACTACCTCTCAAATTTAATCGTGAAAAAATCACTTAACCATTCCCTAAAGCAAAATATCCTTGGTGCGCTCGCTGTTAGTTGTGTTGTAGCTGTCTCTGCTTGCCAGCAACCATCAACACCTACAGCATCACCAGCTTCTACAGCATCACCAGCACCTACAACAGCATCACCAGCGCCTACAGCGTCACCCACGACAAAACCGACCGAAACCACTCCAGAAAAAAGCCCCACTGGTCAAGCTAGTCTTGAAAAAGTTGCAGGTGAATATACAGTTGTTTTAGATCCGAAAGTTTTAGCTGATGCAGAAAAAGAAGGGGTTAAGACAGTTACAGGTAAATGGACTATTAAACCCGAAGGTACTTTTGAAGCTACCCTAAAAGCTGTTTCTACTAAAGATGAGGTGCAAGAAATCAAGACTGCGGGTAAAATTACCATTGAAGATGGGAAGGTTGTCTCTCAAGTCGAAACAGTTAATGGAGAAAAACCACCTCAAGCCCCTCCTAAGCAGCCATATACCCTTTCCGCAGATGGCAAAGAATTGCAAGCTGACGGTCAGCCTGTGAAATTGGTCAAACAGTAAAACCCCACAATTTGTGACGCACGCTGCGCTTGCGTCGCATGTGTACTCCAAGAAAATGTTTAAGATGCTTGCTTTGCAAGCATCTTAAACATTTTCTTGTTTTTAAAGAAGCGCAAAGCATCATAAGGTATATGTATAAAAGTCTGTATTCATCTCACGATCGCATTTACAACTTTGAAGAATTAAATTTTCCCATTGAAGGCGTAGAGTTGGAGCTAGATGAATTAGGTGATAACTTGAGCGATCGCCATAGTAAGCGACCATATATAGCTTTCAATATGGTGTCTAGTGTTGATGGCAAAGCAACAACCTATGAAGGAAAACTGACGGGTTTGGGATCACGTCCCGATCGCTTGCTAATGAAGCGTTTGCGATCGCAGTTTGATGCTGTACTAGCTGGAGGTACAACGCTGCGACATGATGCCTTTATCCCCACCGTACCTCCTGAATTGTCAGCAGAACGGCAAAAAAACTTTTCACAGCCTCAGCCACTCGGTATTGTGATTAGTAACTCAGGAAAACTGCCAAGCGAACATCAGTTTTGGAATGCTGGCAAAGATCTGCGCGTCGTTTTAGTTGGAGAAGAAACGACAGTGGAGTCATGGCTGGAGGAGAAAGCCCAAATCTTTCGATTCCCAACTAAGGAGCAGCAAATTGACTTAAGGCAGGTATTAGCAATGCTATTTGAGAAGCTGGGGATCAAGCGTCTGTTAGTTGAAGGGGGGCCAGCATTAAATTATTCACTGATCTCTCAAAGCTTAGCTGATGAGTTATTTTTGACCATATCTCCTCATATCGTCGGTGGTGTCGATAATATGACCGTTATTGGTGGCTATGGCTATGGCTTGGGTGGGCATGATTTACCTAGTCTTCAACTGCGATCGCTATACCAGCACGAATCAGAATTATTTCTACGCTATCAATTTCAAAAGTCAGCCTTTGGCTGACTTTTGATCTAATGCAATCCCTTTAACTGGCGGACAAGATGAATTATTTCTGGCAAGATTAGCTGCTCGATCGCTAGTTTCACAGCGTTACTCGATCCCGGAAGCGAAAAAACCAACTTACCTTGATAAATCCCTGCCTCAGATCTCGAAGCGATCGCCCTTGAGCCAACCTCTTGCCAACTTAAATAACGAAACATCTCCCCAAACCCAGGCAGTGTTTTTTCGAGTAACGCAGCGATCGCATCGTAAGTAGTATCCCGTGGCGCAATCCCTGTCCCACCATTGAGAATGATCGCGTCCAGATCAGCGATCGCAGCCAACTTATACATTTGGGCGCGGATCTCGTCAGGCTCATCCTTGACTAGGGCATAGTAATCCAGTAAATGCCCTGCATTGGTCATCGACTGTTTAATAAAGTGACCACTTTTATCATTTTCTGGTGTACGGGTATCACTGACCGTAATCACCGCAAAATGTACTTGGTAAGACGGTGGATCGGGACAAGGATTCTGGGATTTAGTCATAAATTTTGTGTAAGGAGCGAAAACTAAATATATAGATCAAGATCTGCTTTATACCAAAGCACAAAATGGCTACGCCATTTTGTGCTTTCAAAACCCTTGCAGGGTTTGTTTTTCAATTCACAAAAGTGTTACCACACTTTTGTGAATTGGTATTAGTCGATAACTTGACCACTTCATTAAGAAGCAATTTTTGATGGCGCGACTAAGCCACTGCATCAAAAATTGGTTCTTTATATTACGGCAAAGCCCTAATTTTTAGCTTTAGGCTTTTCTTGTTGACTACAGCGAAACCTTTGAGCCTCAGAGGTGATGGCATGTTTAGTTTTGCGTCCGCTTACCCTTTCTCGCCACATCAAAAAAGATGAACGTTTCATGGATTTACGCATAATTTTAATTACCTCTGCCTCGGAAATGCCAAATTGCTCATGAATCGCATCAAAGGTAGTGCGATCCTCCCATGCCATCTCCACAATGCGATCAATGTCTAAGTCCGTGAGTGCTTTTATAGCCTGTTTATCCATAACGAGTTAGTCTTTCCGATGATCAATATTGCCAAAATGATCTAATGGCCAATACCTCAGAGTCGCTTTACCGATGATGTTTTCCTTGGGCACAAACCCCCAAATATGACCATCACAGCTATTATTGCGATTATCACCTAGAGCAAAATAAGAATTTGCAGGCACTATCGTTAGAGGTAAATCGTACTTAGGGGCTTTAACTAAATAAGGTTCTGATAGCGCCCGACCATTGATATAAGTCACGCCTTCTTTGATCTCTACGCGATCGCCTGGCAACCCAATTACTCGCTTAATCAAAGAACTTTTTTGCTTTTCTGCTGATAAGCCACAAGCTTTTATTACCGCTTCATTTGTCTCAAACACCACGATGTCAAATCGCTGCGGATCTTGGAATCGATAGCTCAGTTTGTCAACGATGATTCGATCATAGTTTTGCAGAGTTGGTTCCATCGATCCCGAAGGCGGTAAATAGTAAGCCTGAGCAACGGCAACTCGAAAACCCAAAGCTAGAGCGACACTTAGTCCTATGGTTTGGGCTGTTTCTTGCAAAAAAAGTAGATGTTTATTTTTTTTAGTTGGCTGAGATGAATCGCGAGATATTTTGGACATAACTTTTTTAGCTTAATTGTTCAGTAAAGCTACAGCCGCGCAAAGCACAGCTATAGCTTTAATTTTGTTTCCAATGACGTGCTAATTGTTTTGCTTTCAGTCCTGATTCGATTACTTCGAGTAGTCTGGTCATACCTGTAGTATTCACAATTTCATAGGTTTTATTAGCTCGCCGACAAGCCTCGATCGCTCTTTCAGTGAGTGAGTGGCTCGCATAACCTGTCACGATAATAATTAAATCACCACCAGAGATTTGACTCTCACCTTGTGCGGCAAGTTGCAAACCATCCTGCTCGGTGTACCACATTAAATTAATTGCCGAATCACGCAACCGATTTTTTACAGCCGTTTGCAAGCGATCGTGTCCGCCAAATACTAATACTTTGCCACTAAGGTCGGTGTACAAAGCAGGTCTCTTTTCTGACTTGCGGTGTCTTGCCGTAGGCTGAACATCGGGGGCGCGATCAACCCGGGAACGATTTTCAAGAGCTTTATTGTAAATAAATGTGAGTGTTTGCTCATGGCTACCGCGCAACCGAGCTACAGGGCCCTCTTCACTGTGGGAATTTATTTGGTTAATCAAAGCCTCAACAACTTCTTCTAACGAACCAATTGCTTTTAAGTCATTGGCATATCCTCGAACAGCGATCGAAGCGTCAGTGGCGCTGAAGAAATCGCGCTGTTCTTCAATCATCTCTAATAAATCAGCTTTTAATTCCAGTCGCCATTGAGCCGTTTGTTCAGTTATTCGTTCGTCTAGTAGTCTTTCTTCGCTCAAAATCAACTGGCGGTCGGCGATCTGAGCCGCAAGGTTAGGAGCTTCAGCTATTTCCTGTCGAATATCAGCCGCTTTCTTTTCTAACCTTTGCCTAGTCTCACTGTTTGGGCTTCCACCTTCACGATCATATTCTTGTAACATCTGTTCAACTTTGGCAAGTAATGGGTTTAATCTTGCTTCAATTTGAGATACTGCTTCTTGAATTTGGCGATCGCGCTGCTGTTGTAGCCGATTTTGTTCTAACTCCACCTTGGCAATAGTCAGCAAATCGCTAACCGAGGCTTCCAGTTCATCTAATTCCGAAATATGCATATTTACTTAATATCTGCCTATATTTGCCTAATTTTAATAAGTCGAAAAGTAAGTCATAAGAAATGACCTGAATAAGTAATTATAAGAAGTTATCGTCACTAATCTCCAATGTAACCTCTTGCTTGACTAAGTGTGTATAGTTTTATGCTTCAACCCGATATCAATCCTGCAACCTATATTGATTACGCCATCTTAGATCCTGCCGCTAGTGATGAACGGGTAGATCGTGCCTGTGAAGAAGCCGATCGCTTTGGTTTTGCTAGCGTCTGCGTTTATCCTTGCAAAGTCAAGCGTGTGACTGAAAGACTGCTCAAAACCAAGGTAGAAATTTGCACAGTCATTGGCTTTCCCAGTGGCGCAACCACGTCAAATGTTAAGCTTTATGAAGCAATGGAGGCAGTAGAAAACGGCGCAACGGAATTAGATGTTGTCATTAATTTTGGTTGGCTCAAAACAGGGCAGACTAATTTATTGCATCAAGATATTGCTCAAATCTGCCAAGAGTCGGGCAAACCTGTCAAAGCAATTTTAGAACTTAGCTTACTCAACCCTGATGAGCAGGAACTCGCCGCCGAGGTATGTATGGATGCAGGGGTTGCCTTTTTGAAAACAGGGACGGGCTGGGCTGGAGGCGCAACCGTGGATATGGTGAAATTTCTTAAAGAGATTTCAAGGGGAAAGGTAGGCATTAAGGCTTCAGGGGGAATTCGCAACAGAGAGCAGGCGATCGCCCTAATCGATGCAGGTGCAACTCGGATCGGTACGTCCCACGGCGTAGCGATCGCTCGCGAAAAAATTAATTAATAAAAAGCCAATCTCTGATTGGCTTTTTATTTCAAGTTAAACAGTTATGACAATCCAAAAAAATTTAGGTGCATATTTTATCTTGCTAATATGGGAGGCATAAAATAGAAATATAAACATCAAAATCTAAGCTGTGATACCAACTCTTGATGTCAAATATGCTTATTCGATGTGTCTGGGAATAATAATTGCCCTGACAGGTGTTTCCTTGTGGCAACGTTTTACGACACAGCCACCTCGTGATATACCCGAAAATACTGAAACAGCCAAGGTGATTGTCCCTCCCCTTCCTGCCACTTTTACTCGCCCCAGCCTTAATGATGGAGATAATATTGGCAGCCTGCGCGTCGGCAATCGAACTGATCGCTCCGTGCGGATTGTCTTATTTTCACGAGTTACCTCCCAAAATGTGTGGCAAGCGATCGAGCCTTTGAATTGGGACTTTGCACCCAATGAGGGTGACAAAGAGGGATTATTGCTATCTTTGCCAAATTATAAAATTGTGATCGGTAAAGGCGATGTGATTTTTGCCTTTGCCACCGACGGCTCCCGTACCTACTGGGGACCAAATATTGTTGGTGAAACCGATGCCCCATTTTGGGATACCCAAAATAAAGAATGGAGCATGATATTGCAACCATAAAAAAGAACCTCTCGCATTACGAGAGGTTCTTTTTTAGCTATCAGTAGGCTCTTTGCGTTTGATTAATGGTTTCGGTACAGGAGGACAATCTTCCGAAGAAAATCTTGGACGAGGTGTATAAAAAGACCCATCACCACCATCACCTGTATAGGACGGCTTAAATGGACGATCGCTGTAGGAGCGATCGTTGTACCTTCTTGGTGCAAACTTTCCGCCACTGCTAGGACGGCCCTTAAATTGTGAGCCACGCTTACCCTTAGAAGGAATAATCCCAATAAACTCACCATCAATGATCGTCAAAAAATCTCCTTGGCGTTGTACGTTCACGCTCCAGAATTGTCCAACAGCATCAGTTGGCAATAACCCTGTAAGACGGACTTTGAACTTACTATATTCCTTGGTAACTTTATCTTTTTGCTTATCAAACTTCTGCTCAGTACGACGTACCTTAACAATAACTGAATTATCCTCAGTAGACTGGCTAGAGATCTCACCCCGTACCGAGAAATAACCATCTTCAACATTAGGCTCAATGGGTACATCAGTTTTACCAAGCTCAACAGGAGCCCACACACCAGATATCTGGACATGTAATTTGCCAGCTTTATCATTGGTACGCGGATATACTACCCACAAATATTCGCGATCGCTTTCTAGACGCTTTTTAACAATCGAAATAATCTTGCCAAGCAGTACTGCATCAACTTGAGAACCATCCGTTGTCAAGATATACCCTTTAGCAAAGTTATCTTCATTTGCAATGTATTTCCCGCAGATTACACCGATCGCTCGGTACTGAAATGGCTCTGTTGCGGCTGGAATTGGCTGTAGACAGACTTTATTCTCCGTGGACTCCTCAGGTTTATCTACAGATGTTTGGCTGTCACCAGTACGAATTAAGTTTGGATTTTTAACCTTTAGGGGAGCAGGAATAATCTTAGGAACAGGTTTAACCACATCCTCATTCTGTTGTGGTAACTTTTGCTCTTCAGCCTGATTAGCATCTAGAGGCTTAGGGGCGATAACTTTGAGAACTTCTAATTTAGGCAAGTCTTTAATCGGAGGTTTAGGTGTAACAGATTTTGGTAGTTTACTATTTGAGTCGTCGGATTGGCTGGACTTATTGATTTTACTCATCTGAACCTCCAGAAAAATAAGTTGTCTAATGCGGACTAGACCTTACTAAGCAATTGCTGAAAATATGTCAATCAATATCGAATCTTTTTTTAAACACAATTTGCGTAAAAAAGAATTTGAGTTGAAAGATACCTCAGTTAAAACCGAGATAAGCCCATATTTAAAACCTACCTAAACTAAGTTCCGCAAAAAAATTAAATATTTAGGTAGTCTAACTTATCCCCTCGCTAATTGCCTTTGTGACTTTAGTTTGGATAGCAACATTGCTAAACTTAGCTTTGATTTTAAGATGTAGGTTTAGACATCCTAACTAGACTAAGCATACACCGTTATAAGCCAGACCTGCGAATAGTTCCCTGAATGCTTTACAGAATTTCATGGTGAACGCGATTAAATTGTAATCAAATCAGCAACTTGACTGACTCTGATTATACCAATCCTATATAGCGTTTTTCAATCAAGCGAGGTACATAGGTTTGTTTCCCCGCCGAAGGCGGGGAAACAAACCTGTACTTCACTAGCCTGATACAGGCTATATAGCAACGCAAGAAATAGCTAGGAACCTAGATAAATAAAGACGACGCGAAGCGTCGTCTTTATTTATCTAGGTTTTCTGCCCTAAGCAAAGCTTTCATTGCCATGTATATTCATTTGATAGACAAAATATCTCTTTTGATGCTGATGGTATTAAGGATTTACAAAGGATTTGCGATCCCCACTAAATCAGCGCTTACGATACCTTTGTCCTTAAGTTAGGTAAAAACTGACTTGACTTTGGGAATGCATCATATTGTTCATGGACGTTCATGAATAGAGAGGATTTTATGGCATCTGACAAGCAAAATTTTGGATTGATTGGTTTGGCTGTGATGGGTGAAAACCTTGCTCTAAACATTGAGCGCAATGGGTTTTCAATGAGTGTTTATAACCGTAGCCGTGACAAAACTGATAAGTTTTTAGAGACCCGTGCTGCTGGTAAAAATTTCAAAGGCACATTTACGATCGCTGATTTTGTTGCGTCCCTAGAGCGTCCCCGCAAAATGTTAATCATGGTTAAGGCTGGCGCACCAGTTGATGCAGTTATCAAAGAGCTAATTCCCTTTTTGGATGAAGGTGACATCATTATTGATGGTGGTAACTCGCTATTTGGCGATACTGAACGCCGAACGGTTGAGTTAGAGGCGATCAATCTCAAGTTTATCGGCATGGGCGTGAGCGGCGGCGAAGAAGGTGCGCTCAATGGGCCTAGTATGATGCCTGGTGGTCAAAAGTCAGCCTATGCTGAGATTGAGCCAATTGTGACCAAGATCGCCGCTCAAGTCGATGATGGCGCTTGTGTGACCTACATTGGTAAGGGCAGTGCGGGGCATTATGTAAAAATGGTGCATAACGGCATTGAATATGGCGATATGCAATTGATTGCTGAAGCATATGATTTGCTTAGCACTGGTTTAGGCTTGACGGCAAGTGAATTGCATGAAACCTTTACTGCTTGGAAAAGCTCAGAGCTTGATTCTTACCTAATCGATATCACGGCGGATATTTTCACGAAGATTGACGATCTCACAGGAGATGCGTTAGTTAATAAAATTCTTGATGCGGCTGGGCAAAAAGGTACAGGTAAATGGACGGTACAGAGTGCCTTTGATTTGGGTGTCCCAATCCCCACGATGATCGCGGCGGTGACTGCAAGGGTGATGTCTTCTTATAAAGAGGAGCGGGTTGCGGCATCGAAGGTGTTAATCAGTTCGACTTCTGGTAAGTATGAAGGCGATCGCCAAGAATTTATCGATGCAGTTCGCGATGCCTTATATTGCTCAAAGATTTGTTCCTACGCTCAAGGGATGGCGCTTTTGGGTGCAGCATCTAGGGAATTTGGTTATGACTTAAATCTGGGTGAAATTGCCCGTATTTGGAAAGGTGGGTGCATTATCCGTGCTGCTTTCCTTGACAAGATCAAACTTGCTTTTCAGCGCAATGCTCAGCTACCTAACCTACTAGTTGATCCCGACTTCAAGCAAACGATTTTGACCAAGGAAGCAGCATGGCGCAAGGTAGTCATAGCGGCAGCGCAGTTGGGTATTCCGATCCCCGCATTTAGTGCGTCTCTTGATTATTTCGATAGTTATCGTCGCGATCGCCTACCTCAAAACTTAACTCAGGCTCAGCGTGATTACTTCGGCGCTCACACCTACGAACGCACCGATAAGCCCAGAGGCGAATTTTTCCACAGTGAGTGGATGAAATAACCCAAATAAGGCGGCGCAATGCGCCGCCTTATTGAATATTTTGCTAAAGAAAGTGACAAATCTGAAGAATAACAATATTCACGCAAAAAACTGACTCTTATCGCCTCAATCATCAATGCCTCTAATACAAGTGATCGCCCCTAACATAAAAACCAGCGATCACCCCTAATCTTAGGACGCTACTAATTTCATAGATCCTTGTTGAGGTTTATTTGGCTTACGAATAGCTTTATTTTGTTGTGAGACATTTTGAGAAAATGATGTTTCTAGCTTTTTGGGTGTTCTGGTGTAGTTATCCCAATCTTCTACAGTTTGTCTGAACAGCCAATAGTCTAGAGCCTCATCTTCCACAAAACCTCGAAGTTCTGGATCTACCCAAATATACAAGAGATCCTTACAGCCAATACAGAGGTAGAGAAATTTTAGAACGTCTTGCATATACCAATGATGAAATACAGGACATGATACAACCCAAAATACCAGGTTTATTTGACTCATTAGAATAGAGATAAAGGCAATAGAAATTGTAAATTTAGGTTTAACTCTGATGTCATACAGCGAATTTAAGACGATCGCACAAGTACAGGAAAAATTTGGCTTGGTGGTGAAAGAATCGGAAAGCTTATTTGTGGATATTCAGCCTTTGATGATTAGTGACTATCTACAACAAACACTCAAGCGGAATCTCTCTATTGCTAATGCCATCAATACTGAAAAAGCGCGATCAGAACTGCTGATCGCGCCGATATTATTAGAAATTCGGCAAATATTTGATCAAAGGGTTGGCTTCTTTTCTGGGACAGAGTTTAATGTTGATGCAGAACTTGGCTTAAATGGATTTTGTGACTTTCTATTGACTGCTTCTAGTGAAATCTATGAAATCTCCTGTCCAGTGATTACCCTTGTCGAAGCCAAAAACGAAAACATTAAAGGAGGATTAGGTCAATGTATTGCGGAAATGGTTGCCGCTCAAAGATTTAATGCCCAGCATGATCAAAAGTTTCCTATTTATGGTGTAGTGACAACAGGAATGATATGGAAATTTTTACGTCTTGAAGAGAAGACACTTTGGATTGATCAAGAAGATTATTTTATTAAAGAAATTGGTAAATTACTGGGTATTTTATCTAGTCCATTCCAGTCCTACTTTTCATGAGGGAGCGGTAACTCGATATGCAATTTAATGCAAGACTGCTATCGGGACTATTTGACTCAAAATATCGCCTAGAGTCCTTTTTGCTTCCATCAACTCATAGGCATAATGCAACCGCAAAAAATAACCATCCGACAACCCAAAATAGCGACATAACCGTAAATCCACATCCGCAGTCATAGGAGCCTTACCTTGAATAATTTGCTGAATACTCAAATATGGTAAACGCAAATTATCAGCCAAACTATTTGCATTAATATCTAATTCTTCTAAAAACTCATATTGCAAGATTTCGCCAACATGAGGATTACGCAGTAAAGTATCTTCCATTGCCTTTTCTCCTAATGATAATCAACAATTTCAACATCATAAGCATTTCCATTTTGCCAAACAAAACATAATCTCCATTGCTTAGTAATGCGAATACTGTATTGTCCGAGGCGATCTCCAACCAATGCTTCTAGATGATTGGCAGGTGGTACGCGCAGATCCTCTAGATTAGCAGATACATCAAGTTGACGTAGTTTGCGTAAAGCCCTTTCCTGTATATCTGATGGTAGCTTACGCGATCGCAAGCCTTGCCAAATCCTCTCGGTTTCTTTACAAGCAAAGGAGACAATCATTAAAGCTTAAATATTCATCTTTAATTATTTTACTACCCTATTTCTTATTTATAGCTATAGCCAACTGTATCAGGACAAATCAAAACCCAAATAGTATGAGGCGGCGCTTTGCGCCGCCTCATACTATTTGGGTTTTATGTCCTAACAAGAATGGCGACAGCTATACTTACGATTTAATGGGTTTAAAATCATTTTTAAGCGATCACGATTGCAATCAAAATCAAGATAAAATCGAGAAATTAATGCAAGAAATAACCAGCTATGGCTAAAAAATCTAGAGAATTTAGCGAACTCGTCCGCCAGCAGAAATGGGAGAAAGCGAGCAATAAATCATTCGAGAAATTGCAAAAAACTGTTAAACAGGATTTTGGCGAGGATGTACAGATGGTTAGAAACATGGAAGGACTTGCCAAAATGTCTGAGGTTTTGAAAGACTTCATTAGACCCTATGCTGATATCCCCCAAAACAAGAAAGAACTTCAGCGCCTGTTAGAGACCGCAGTGACAGCTTGGGATTTAGCGTTTATGCCAAAAGAAAAAAGGGAATCTGAGTTAGACCAAATATTTGCCTCAATGCTTAAAAAAGCTAAGAAGAATATAGATAAAGAGGATCTTGCGACTAGTAGAGCTTTAATTGAAGACTTTATTGATCGCAAATTAAAGTATTTTGCTGACGAGCAGCGCCAAGTCATAGATTTTCAGGTAGAGTACCTCGGTCGCGGTGAATACCATCTCTCAGTAGCCTCTGCAATGTCTAACCCATCAACCTAATCAAGTTTTTTTGCATACTGCATTGAGGACAAGCTACCAGCCCCAAGTGCCTACTTCGCCTTTAAATGGCCCCACAATGTCAGATGTAATCCAGCCACCGTAAAAGTCACCCGCTTGCGGTGTGATTAGCTCATCATTGACATAGCAGGCATCCATGAGACTCCCGTAGAAACTAATCGAGTTTTGGATATCCACGAAATTAGGAGTGGGGATAGAATACCGCCATGCAGCGTTTTGGATATACTTATCAGCGATCGCCACATCATAATATTGACTGATACCTTTCCATTCACATCTTGTCCGCCTCGAAGTCTCGATCAGATATTCCATTTTAATATCTTCAATGGGAATGTAATAGCAAGGCGGATGACTGGTTTCTAAGACCCGCTTAGCGCGATCAGTTTCTGCTAAAACAATGTCATTGCAAATGACGCGAATATGTTTCGCCGTATCTTCTAGAATTGCAGGACGGGGATAGTCCCATACGGATTCTTGGCCTGCTTGTGGTTCAATTCTTTGTGGATGCATTATTTCATCTAGCGCTTTGCGCTGTCACTAAAAACAAATGAGTGATATAAAATCTGACATGCTAAGCATGTCAGATTTTATATCACTATTCTAAATCCTGCGTGTTGATAGAAGTTGGGACGAAACCAGTTGCGGTAATACTTCTCAGCTTCAGTTCCACTGGTAATCCATGAGCCGCCTGCCATCATATTGTGCTTTGTATCAAAATATGGCGCGGAATAGTTCTCATAGAGATAGTGAGGCTCATATCCTGTAAGTGGCGTTAAATGATCGCTGAGCCATTCCCACACATTACCGCGCAAGTCATACAGTCCAACATCACTTTTGGCTTGAGGAAGATAACCAACGGCACTGGGAGAGGCAAATTTTAAATTGAGATTGTAGTTTTCAGCTAGGTTATCTGCTGCATGAGACATTTCTAAAGAGCCATAGGTTGCCAGATACCACTCAGCTTCACTCATCAGGCGCGTATGATTGCCTTTCCAACGACAATAGGCGATCGCTTCATAATGATTGACCTCTACAGGAAAATCAAAGGGCATCGCGATTTCATCAAACATAGCGCGATATTTGTAATCAAAATGTTGATTCGATGCGCCAATATTTTGATCTAAAGGAATCCAGAACTTAGGATGCTTGATATTGTGGTGAATTTTCCATTGCCATGATTGTTCGTGCCAATAGTCTTGGTTTTCATAGCCGCCATCTTTAACAAAATCGAGAAATTCGGCATTGGTAATTAGATATTTACTTGCCTGAAAAGTCGCCACATTCACTGTGCGATCGCCGTATTCAATATCCCAACCATAGATATTTGCATCTTGTGGTTTGCCCAGTCGCACTGCACCACCTGTAACTTCAATCATTTCATTTGCCGAGGTGTATCCATTGGCGGGAGCATATTGCCAACTCTCAGGGCATTGCAGTTGCTCAACAGGCAACTGGCGAATCAACATTGAAGAGGTTTCGATGTGAATATATTGATGCTCGATCGCCATCATCAACGCCCAAAGTGGATGCTCTGGATTAATGGGCAGAGCAATATTTCTTAAATTATCAATTAGCTCAGAAATTGCATTGTAAACTTGGTCGCGATATTGCCAAACTGCTGTAACTTCTGCTTGCCGAAGATTATCAAAGATACTGGCTATTTCTTCAGGTTTCTCTGGATCAACTCCAATTTCAAAAAGCCTTTCAAAGTGAGGATTTAGGCATTGCTCTAATAAGCCAACTCTGACTAATTTATTGATATAAAAGACTGCCGAATGCCCTAAATAAAAAATTAATAAATTGCGTAAGGGATCGGGATTTGTATAAAAAGTTTCAGGATTAACCAAACTTTTCATTAAGCTATCTTCGATTTGCCAAGCTCTTTGAAAATAGGCAAGAATTTCTGGGCAATCGCAACGGTGGAGATTTGGTGGTTGCATAGGTGTTGATAATTAGTTAGATTCTGAATCTTTTGAATACGAAATTGTATATAGCAATCCACTAAATCATTTGTAGTTTTTTGATGTTTGTGAAAGCATTGGGGACGCTTCCACAGAACATTTAGGATTTTTATATTTAGCCAGTAAAAATAGTCCTAGTATTTTTTTGTGCATTAACATTCTTAAGCTTAGGCAATATAAAACAGTTAACAAACCAAACTTGAATAAGAGTTATCGTTACTGCAATAGCATAAACAATAAAATATTTAATCCAAAAGTTTATAGTAAAACCTTTTAATATAGGTGCTTGTAAAGCTTCTACAATAGGTATATGCCACAAATATATCCACATAGTATTGCAAGCAACAAATAAAATAAATCGCTTTAATGATAAGTATTTGGAAATGTATTGCCAAATATTATGGCTAGATATCCAAAGAGACATTGAAATAAATACAGCGTATGAAAAGTAATAAATAGATGGTGGGAATTTATACAGCTGAGTCGGGATAAATGTTTGTTCTTTAATAACAAAAAATAGCAAAAAACAACAAAAAGTAATTAATGAAAAAGCTAAAACAATATAATTATTCTTTCTTCTCATTGAATTTATCCTTAATCCTAGAGCAAAGATTATCGAGTAAGGAATAACATAAAAAAGATAAGGGCTAATATAAGAATCAACAATTTGAGCTATATCACCCTTAAAGTATATAGATGCAATAAACTTAACAAACTCATATAATAGTAATATTAAAAATAAAATAACTAGATAGTATTGATCACTCTTGATCTTGTTGCTCCAACGATAAATAAATGGTGCAACTAAAGCAATCATTAAAAAAACTCTAATTATCCAAATATAGCCAATTTCACCTATAAGTGAATATGCATTAAATAATGTTCTAAAATTATTAACATCAATATTTGCTATTGAGGGAATGAATTTTACAAAAACAAAATAGATGGTTAAAAATATCCATGTTGGAAATAATAGTCGCTTTACGCGCTTCCATACATATTGGATATAAGGTTCACTTTTAAAAGATAAACTAAAAGATACACCTGACAATAACACCATTAAAGGTACGTCAAAATTTCTCAACTGAAAAATTAGTTTTTGTGGTCCTACATGAGCAAGAATAATCATGGATAAACCAATAAAACGAAGTAAGTCTATTTTCTCATTTCTCAATTGGAACTCCTTTTAAGTAAATAGATTAGATGGG
>JBJTVM010000681.1:0-2511 GCA_046081205.1 Pseudanabaena sp.
CCAGTCAAAGCCACAAACACCAATGCATAAAATCGTGAAGCCATAGGTCAAGTCAAGGAAAAAGTAGAAAGTCAAAAGGAAAAAGTAAGGGGTAGGGCTTTAAGCATTTACCATCCAATTTTGCTCATCATACCCACCCATAGCCTATTTATACCAATTCACAAAAGTGTGGCAACACTTCTGTGAATTAAAAAACAAACCCTGTAAGAGTTTTGAAAGCACAAAATGGCGTAGCCATTTTGTGCTTTGGTATTAGGACTACACTTATTTTTTAGCGAAAGGGAATAATTTCAGCTTTTAAGCCAGATTGAGCAAGCTTCTGTACTAGTTGATTTGCTGTAGCACTCTCACTATAGGCGCCTACTTGCATCATCGTTCTCCCACTACGAGATAACCGAAATGCATCGGGAACAACAGTTTTTACCCGTTGAGTTATAGCGGTGGAAGTAATTGGCACAACTACCCGATATTGAAAAGGTTTGCCTGTGGCGGGATCAACTGACGCTGGAGGTAATGCCGCAACTCTAGGAGGAGTTGCAGGAGATTTATAGTCACGCTCAATGATGATCGTAGTTGGTGTATTGTTATTTGTACTAGGTTTAGTGGAAATCACTGCACTTGGTAATGCTTGACTAGCGCTAGGTGGCTTGGCTGGTACAAATACTGTAGTAGGTGAAGGACTAGGGGTAGATTGAACTGGAATAGCGGTTCCTGTATTGGCAGGTGGTGCGGGAATTGCAGGAAGTGGTGCAGGAGTAACGGAAGCAACGGGACTAGCTGCAATTGGAGAACTAGATGCCCTCAAGTCTAACAATCCCTTAACTTTCGATTGATTAATTTGATTACCTACGGCAGTTAAAGGAATAGTTGTAGCATTGTTAATATCAAATTCACGGTTGTTGCGGAAAGTATTATTTCCCAATGAAACTGTCGTGCCAAGGTCAGGACGAGGAGAGCCATTAGCACTACTGAGAACCACTAGACCATTGCGTTGATTATCGGCGATCTCATTCCCGCGTAGTGTGGGCTGAGCCGTATTAGAAATAATAATGCCATCGACATTGCGAGAGATATTGTTATTCGCTAATACAACCTGAGATTGTTGTCCAATCGATAGCCCAAAGCCTGTATTCTCAAACCTGTTATCACGGATTTCGCCTGTGCTTGTACCAAGAGCCGAAATGCCACTGCCTTTGTTATTCGTAAATAGATTATTGCCGATGTAAGCATTAGCACTGCCTGTGAGGAAAATGCCGTCGTGGGTACTACGCACAAAGCTATTCTTAGCAATAACCACATTGCGGCTGGACTCTAACCATAGTCCATAACCCCGTGGATTGCTATTGGTGATCGTAACACCCTCAATGCGAGAGTTAGTTGCGGCAGCGATCGCAATATTTTGACTAGCAAAGGTAGGACTAACAAAGCGACCACCACCGGTAATGATTACATTACTTCCATTTGTACTGGGGCTACCGCGTAGAATTGCACCTTTAGGAAGACGGATCGGAAAATTTTCGCCAGTGGCTTCGCTATAAGTACCATTACTTAATTGAAAAATAGTACCTTCTTGCGGATTGGCAGCGATCGCCGCAGTAATTGAGCGATAAGACTGGGTGTCAGAACTTTGTGGAGAAACGTAAACAATCTTTTGCTGAGCAGTTTGAGCTAATGCAATAGAAGGTAGAGCGAGGGATGTGAGAAAACCGATATTAACTATATTGATAAGACGAGGACAGGGAAACTTATTCATATTGAGACACCAACAAGATATCTAGCAAACATGTCTAACTAGACTAGCAGGAAGTTGCTTTTGTTTCATACAAAAAAAGGGTAGTGCTAAATAGGTAAGGATGGGCGGCGCAAAGCGCCGCTCATCCTTTTCAGGACTACCAAAAAAAGAGGTGCAGCGCACCTCTTTTTTTTGATTTTGGATTAAGCCGAAGTTACAGGCTCTTTTGCGAGAAACTTCTCAAGCTCACTAATTGCCTCAGCATCAACTTTCTCCTGCATTGGACAGAACTTAGGGCCACACATCGAGCAGAACTCTGCGGTCTTGTAAATATCCGCAGGCAAGGTCTCATCATGATATTCCTTAGCACGCTCAGGATCGAGAGATAGCGCAAATTGCTTATTCCAATCAAAGTTGTAACGTGCTGTCGAAAGCTCATCATCGCGATCGCGGGCATTAGGACGATGGCGAGCAATGTCGGCGGCATGAGCCGCAATCTTGTAGGCAATCAAGCCATTACGCACATCTTCAGCATTGGGCAAGCCGAGATGTTCTTTTGGTGTGACATAGCAAAGCATGGCAGTACCATACCAGCCAGCCATCGCTGCCCCGATCGCCGAAGTGATGTGGTCATAGCCAGGGGCAATGTCCGTAACCAGAGGTCCCAACACATAGAAAGGCGCTTCTGAACATTCTTCCATTTGCTTACGCACATTGAACTCAATCTGATCCATTGGCACATGTCCGGGGCCCTCGACCATGACTTGAATATCATGCTC
>JBJTVM010000682.1:0-5630 GCA_046081205.1 Pseudanabaena sp.
GCGCCGCCCATCCTTACCTATTTAGCACTACCCCTGTAAGGGTTTTAACATCGCACAAAATGGCTACACCATTTTGTGCGATGTTAAAACTAAGCGTTTTGCTTAGAAACTAGCTTGTAAACCAATCCTGTAGGTTAGTCCTGGTTGATAGATGCGGTTAGTTTTTTCATAGCTATTGTCAGTTAAATTTTCTAGATTCACAGTCAAGGCTACATTTTTATACAATGGAACTTTCGCACTAAAATCTAGACTAAGATAGGCTGGCGAAAAGTCTGTAGCTCTCTGTCCTGCTAACAAAAACAATGCACGACGTGAACCGCTGTAGTAGTTGAGAAATAGATTGGCTTGCCAGCCATTGGAGTCATAGCTAACTCCTAGCTTCCCAACAGAATAGGGAACTGTCGCTAGTTGTAATCCAACTTCAGAGGCGGTTCTACTGCTAGTAACTTTGGCATCTGTATAGGTGTAGTTGACAAATGACGAGAACTCTGGGGAGATTTTCCATTTGACTCCAGCTTCAATGCCATTGGTGCTTACCTGTCCCACATTTTCCCACCGCCCTGCGATGATGCCGAGGCGATCGCTTAAACTGCTTCCAAAATAGGTTAACTGGGCTAGCACTGTATCCGTCACACTCAAATCAAAGCCAGCAGTATAGGCGACACCACGCTCAGGTACGAGGTTAGGATTTGGTAACCAGTTGTGGACTGTATCGAACACAAAAAGCTGATCTAGCCCTGGATTGCGCTGAAGTACGGCAAAGCTATTGCGGAAAGCAAGTTCGGGTGTGATGTTCCATCTTGTACCAACTGTAGGATTGAGGTAGCTACCATAGTCGCTGGTAAAGTTCTGGCGTAACCCTAGTTCCAATTGAAAATCATCAGTAATTTTCCATGCATTTAGGGCAAAGAGAGCAACAAGGGAGCGATCGCGATTGACAGTTCCATTAAATTTGACTAGAGCGGGCAGGGAGCTAAGTACATCACCACGAATGGAATCGGTTTTAACGTCAAATCCCCATGTGAGCTTGTTATTAGCAGCAAGTTGCCATTGATGTTCGACTCGACCGCTTAAAGTCCTTGAGTCCAACGCACCACTCCGAAAAGCTGTTGCTCCTGTAGGACCGTAGGTATTGAAGAAATCCTGATTAAAGGCGATCGTGGTTTTTAAGATAGAATCATCACCTTCGCCCAATTTACTAGTTAAAGTCGCACCAATATTTAACAAATCATGATCGAGGCGATCGCGTTGGAGTGGGAAACCAAAATAAAGCAATCCGCGCCGACTTGCAGACTTATAAGCATCGATGCTAAAGGAATTACGGGTATCAATCGGAGCTTCGACACTGCCATAAAAGTTATCGATGCGTGAGTCGCCGTTGAAGAGTCTGCCATCAGCAGGATTGCGATTAGCAGCCCCAATCGGCACAGGATAATTATTGTCCGTTGAGAATCGCTCATATCCCACACGGAAGTTAACTCCATCTAGGGTTCCCCCATAGCCAACGCGATAACGTTGATAGCCGTAGGAGCCCAGTTCAATGTTGGCTGTGGCTTTGAGAGGTTGTGGATCTTTTTTAGTGATTAGATTAATGACACCGCCAAAGGCTTCGGAACCGTAGAGGGTGGCGCTAGTGCCACCCGTTAATTCTACTCGCTCGATCGCATCAACGGGAATACTATTGAGGTCAGTTCCACCGTGATAGGTGCTGACATTACTACCAAAGGAACGTCCATTGATTTGAAATGTGGATTGGTTAATGGAAAAACCACGCAAAAAAGTCCCTGTATGAATATCTGCACCAAAGCCATAGTCATTGATCGCAAAGCCTGGTAAGCTTCGCAATAGTTCTGCCGCAGTGCTAGGATTTTGCTTTTGAATTTCTTCTTTAGGAACGATATATGCTGGGGCAGAGGTGGGAATGAAAGGGGATTTCTTGCCTGTTACTTCAATTTCAATTTCATCACTATCAGGTTCAGTTTGAGCAACAGCTTCGGGTTTGGTAATCTCACTAGAGTTTAAGTTGGGTTGCAATAAACTAGCACTTTGTTGGAAAGACTGCGATCGCAATTCGCCAACGGTCAAAATATTGTTGTTCTCTGTCTCTAAAGTTGGGTCTGCTTTCGCAAGTTCCGCAAGACTAAAAACAGACAAAGCAAAGCTAGGTGCTAAAAATAGCAGCTTTATAGATTTCATAGCGATCTCAACTCCTCACAAGTTTAGCTACTAGGCTCAAAAATCCTAAATAGCTGCAAATCAAAGTATTTATTGTTGGATATTGGCAGTAGAAATGTCAAAAGACAGCCTGTCAAATAAGTTTGCCTATAGCAGTGAAGGTTTTGCTTAAGACAAGATGAGTGGCGGCGCGAAGCTCCGCCACTCATCTTGTGTTTATGTTGCTATAGTTATGTGTTGCATATTGGCTCAATATGACTATTTTTTAGCAGCGATCGCCATTTTTACGCCCTCAATGCTCCGAATGCGATCCATGACTGCGATCGCCTTGCCGTGAGAAACATTTTCGTCGGCATTAATCACCACGATGTTTTGTTTCTCCTTGCTCATTAGCGATCGCACCTGTGCCTCTAATTGCTGCAAAGCGATCGGCTGACGATTTAAAAAGAGATTGCCTTGAGCATCAAGGGTTACCACAACTTTATTTTGAGTTTGAGTTTGGGTAGTTGTAGCTTGGGGTAAACTTACGGGTAAACCTTCTGTGCGATTGAGTACGAGGGTTGCAGTAATAAAAAAAGTCAGAATCGCAAACACCACATCGATCATGGGAATGATGTTAATTTGAAAAGGAACTTCAGGTTCTTCAGGGAGTCGCATAGTCTTCTTTTTGTAAACGGTGTTCTGGCTCATAGTAATAACGGCGATAGAGTAGTTCCAATTGACCGCCATATTCTTGAATGAGCGCAATTTCCTGCTGATAAAATCCTCGAAATGTATTAGCAAAAATTAATGTAAAAATGGCGACGACTAATCCTGCGGCTGTAGAAACTAAAGCTTCACTAATACCTGCTGTAACGTTGGTAGCACGACTACCTCCAACATCTCCTAACGTTAGTGAAGCAAAGGAGGTAATTAGTCCCAGTACTGTACCCAGTAATCCTAGTAGTGGGGCAAGACTAATGATAGTTTCAAAGGTTGTGTTAAAACGCTTGAGAATTGGTACTTCTGCTTGAGCTTCACTTTCTAGAGCCAATCGAAACTCTTCAGGATTGGGATACTCTAGCTCCATTGCTGCTAAAAAAATACGAGCGATCGGAAAGTGCAAATTATTTCTGAGTCTGACTAGAGCAGTTTGGCGATCGCTAGTGTATATGTTCAAGACATCTCTTACCAAACGTTTTTGCTTATGTTTAATTGACCACCAAAATTTGATGCGCTCAGACGCAAGGGCTGCTCCCACAATCGAAAAGGCGCTTAGAGGATACATGACAATCCCCCCCGCAACAAAAATTTTTCCAATATCCATCGTTAAGGTTAATAAAAGTGCACCCAACCATTTTGTGTTTTGGCATTAATCACCATATCGCTTTTTGGGTTGTAAAGAAAGTTTGACAGGCTGTCAAACTTGACAGACTCTAAGCAAAACCATACATTACAAGCATCGCTAGTTTTTCATTATGAATGCCAACCAAGAAAAGCCAGACATGCCTCAGGGCTTTGTAAACAACTTTGCAGATAATTCTGCAAGTAACTCTGCCAACAAACAGCGTGATCGCGAATGGAAAGCACTTAAGATTTTTTTAGCAGTTAGTATCCCTTGTTCAATTGCTTTTCATTTCGCTACTCTCTCCGCATTACCACAGTTCGGGGGACTAATTGGCAATTCATCCAATGGGCAAATAGAAGAATTGCTAGATTTACAAATTATTGAAGAAGCTAAGGAGACAGTAGAGCCAAATCTGCAAACTGAGCAGGAACTGGCAACACCGCCAGAGGTTACAGAGAGTTTGTCAGAAGCGATCGCCTATGCACCTGTTGCTAATCTTGATAGTCCTAGCCCATCTCCTCAAAATGCAGGTAATCTTTCATCGACAGATCTCGATAAATCGGTAGATAGTAGCACCCCTGCTGAAGCAGCGAAAGATATTGTCACTGATCCGAGTAAGGTTTTGTCAAGCACTAATTCCAGTGCGATCAAAGTTACGCCTAATATGCAAAATTTATTTACAGGCAAAGGTTTTGGTGGGTTAACTCATAATGGCAATAGCAAAAAAAGTACAGGAACTGGGCTAGGTAAAACAGGCGATCGCACTAATGGGAGATCCTCCAGCAGTACTTTGGGTAAACTTGGCGCTCCCTTTGGGCTACCAACTGGCAATCCTAACTCCACTAATACTACTAATACTTCTACTGCTCCTAACTCTACAAACCCAACTAATAACTCATCAGGCAAGCAAAAAATTCGTTGTCAAAGCTGTGCAAAGCCTGAATATCCAGTTAATGCCAAAGAACGGGGTTTAGAGGGGGAAGCTAAGGTCGCTGTTGATGTTGATGCTAATGGCAATGTTATTAATGTTCGTCTAATTAACTCTAGTGGTCACCCTGAATTAGATGAAGCTGCTAAACGAGCTGCTAGAAATTGGAAGTTTGATCCTTCTCAAAGTGGTAAAGAAGCGATTCCTGCCAAAATTAATTTTCAAATCGAAAATTCAGATTATGCGAAGAGAAGTCAGGAACAAAGACGGACTGAGGAAGTGCAAGCTGAACAAAAGCGAGTTGAGCAGGAGGAAAGTAAGCCTAATAATCTCAATAATATTGCCCCGATTAACAGTTCTGTAGATATCCCCAAAAATACAGCTTCTCAAACGCCTCAACCATCAAAACCTCCTAGTCCTGAAGCTGTCAATATTCCGAGTGCTTCTCCTGAGCCGATTAAACCTGTGACTGTTCCAGATAAATCACCCGATGCTGCTCCTCCAGAGTCTTCGCAGGCTGCACCTGTCGTTAATTCCCCATTGCCAGCCGAGTCTGTTCCCGTAATTCCTGAAACTCCACCTGTCCCACCAGCAGAGACAAATCTGCCTGCTACTTCACCTGTTCCATCTAATAATGTTGAGCTACCTAAAAAATAAGGTATTCCTAAAAAGGGTTTCAGAGGCTTTGAAGCGTCATACAGCACCAATAACGAATTAGTCTCTGGGTCGTTTCAATCCCTAAAAGGGTTTCAGAGCTTTGAAGCGGCGATCACGATATTGACGGGCAAAGCCCGATCCGGTTTCAATCCCTAAAAGGGTTTCAGAGGCTTTGAATCCGCCTAAAGCAGTGAGAGCCGCGCCCAATGTAGCGTTTCAATCCCTAAAAGGGTTTCAGAGGCTTTGAATCCGCGATCGCCATCACCATCGTTTAACCCCATTACGTTTCAATCCCTAAAAGGGTTTCAGAGGCTTTGAATCTCACTCCCGTTTCCTGCAACTCAAACACAGCCGTGTTTCAATCCCTAAAAGGGTTTCAGAGGCTTTGAATCCCAATTTCGTCCTTCGCTCGAAATCTGCGAGAAGTCTGGTTTCAATCCCTAAAAGGGTTTCAGAGGCTTTGAATCAGCCTAGGTGGTGGTGAGTCAGGTGCAAATTTGTTAGTTTCAATCCCTAAAAGGGTTTCAGATGCTTTGAATCTCA
>JBJTVM010000683.1:0-1316 GCA_046081205.1 Pseudanabaena sp.
GTATTTGCAGGATTAGCAGACAGCAGCAGTACTTTTTTTTTATCTATCATGCGATCGGGTCAGGGTATCTCTACAGAGATTCTAAATGAAAATGTCAAGAGATCGCACTTTATTCATCGTAATCTAACGTAAACTCATAGGTGATTTGTCTGCGAAACTAACACAATTTTTATGGTTACGAACTCTCCTAAGAAAAACCCAGATCGCAGCCGAACTCAACCCGATGATTGGCTATACGATCGCTCGGTTTTAGGGTGGATACTCAATCCAGATCTGAGGAAGCAACTGCCATTCCTATATCGCCTCTTTGGTTGGTACTGCAAATTGTATTTCAGTCTCACTGGCAAGAGCTATCTCCTTGGTGGACGAGAGTTATTTAGATTTCTATCAAATATTTTTGATCGACTTTCACCCGATCAATATCTAGAACTTCAACTATCGGGTTATCAAGTATTTCTAAATCCGATAGATATGCGTCTCTTTCAAGTTGTTAATGAGTTAGCTAGTGAAGAAACCGACACGCGAGTTTTATCAGAGTTGCTGTCTGAGGGGGATACGTTCCTAGATGTTAGCGCAAATCATGGTAGCTTTGCGATCGTGGCAAGCAAGATGGTTGGCGAAAAAGGTTTTGTTTTAGCAGTGGAGCCACAGCCTCGTTTAGCCAAGGCTTTAGAAAAATCCCTCACCGCCAATGCACTCTGCAAATTCCAGATTTATAATCTTGCCGTTGGCGATACTGACGGTGAAATAGAACTATTAGTACCAATCGGCACATCTGGCTCAGCAGGAATATTTCCAGAACATTCCGCAACTCATCAACACCAAACTTTTAAAGTTCCACTCAAACGGTTCGATGAATTGGTAGATTGGCAAAATTTTACTGGCAAAGTTGTCCTAAAACTGGATGTGGAAGGTAGTGAATGCGCTTTTCTCTCAGGAGCTAGGAAAATGATTACGGCATTAAAACCAACTTTAATCATTGAAGTCCATCCCACTAGCCTCAGAGCCGCAGGAGCCACAGGAGATCAGCTTAAGAACCTATTGCAAGAGCTTGGTTATAAATACTATGCAGAGATAGCCGATCGCGATCGCATTTTTGCACTGGAAGACTTAAACACCAATATTCAACGAAATGTAATGATGATGATGGCATAGGATCAAAAAAAAGAGCGCTGAAGCGCTCTTTTTTTCTATCTGTACAGAATTTCTTCTTGACTACTCAACTATTCCCAAAAGAGCTTGAGTCTTGGGATGAGGTATTTGCGGAGCAATCAAGCCCGAAGAATAAAGATGTGGATTGGTCTGAGCAACTAAAC
>JBJTVM010000684.1:0-3367 GCA_046081205.1 Pseudanabaena sp.
AATGTGCTAAAAAGTTAGTTGCTCAAATCTGGCAAGCCGATCTGAGTCTGGCTGTAAAATTTCAAGCAACCATGCATTTGACAGGCTATTCGGCACATCCTTTGATGCTGCTCTTAGTTTTGCTTTCAATTCCCTTGATGTTGCTTATGCCTGATCGGGCGATCGCCATGCGGATTTCCTTTGAGAGCATTTGGACAGTCTTTATGCTTCCCGCCACCTTTGGTCCCCCATTCTTATATTTCCATGCCCAGCGTGAGTTGTATCCTAAATCTTGGCAGCGTCGCCTTGGTCGCATTTTCCTATTAGCCGTTCTTGGTACGGGTATTTCTTGGAGCAATAGCCGTGCTGTATTTGCTGGTTTATCAAATACAGGGGCAAATTTTCGCCGTACTCCTAAGTTTGATATCAAACATAAGAGCGATCGCTGGGACAACAAGGCTTATAAGATTCCCCTTGATGCTACTGCCGCGATTGAAATATGTCTATGTGTTTATAGCGTAATCGCTTCTCTGCTAGCTCTTAGTAAAGGACTATACATAACTTTGCCCTTTATGGCACTGTATGCCCTGAGCTATGGCTATGTAGGTGGTCTTACCCTCTGGCAATCTTGGCAACAATCTCGTCACTAAAAATAAAGGGTGCAAAAGCACCCTTGCTGAGAGTAATAAAAAAGTATAGGACGCTAAGCGTCCTCTACTTTTATAATGGTCAATATGTGGTCAATTGTTATCCCAACTTATAACCGCTTACCCATCTTGCAGAAATGTTTGCAAGCTATGGAGGCACAGAATTTTACCCAACCCTATGAGATTGTAGTGGTTGATGTGCTCCACCGATGGCACGGTGGAATTTTTGCAAAGCCATGCTGATGAATTTCCCCATGTTCGTTTATTTTTACAAAACCATGAAGGGGCGGCGATCGCCAGAAATACGGGCATAGATCTAGCACAGGGGGACATCATCGTATTTATCGATAGCGATCTTGTCGTTACGCCAGTATTTTTGTCAGCCCATGCTAAGGCTCTGGAAAAAGCTGCTAAAAATGGCGATCGCGCCTTTACTTACGGACTGGTAATTAATACCAGCAATTTTGAAAAACCTTCCTCGGAGCCACTGAAAATCACTGATATTTCTCAAGCTTTTTTTGCAACGGGTAATGTGGCGATCGCTAAGCATTGGTTAATTGAAGCAGGGAAATTTGATACTAGCTTTCGTCAATATGGCTGGGAAGATCTAGAGCTGGGTGTACGCCTCAAAAATTTAGGGTTAAAACTGATCAAATGTCCTGATGCGGTTGGCTATCATTGGCATCCCGCCTTTACGATTGATCAATTACCACGCCTTGTTGAGGTCGAAGCCCAGCGCGGACGTATGGGGGTTGTCTTTTATCAAAAGCATCCGACATGGGAAGTCAAATTAATGATCCAGATGACATGGTTGCATGTAATTTTGTGGGGAACATTGTCTTTGGGGGGTTTGCTAAATGAGCGATCGCTTCGTCCGCTTTTACAATGGCTAATTGATCAAGGTAAACCCCAATTAGCTCTAGAAATAGCTAGAATTTTCTTGAACTGGTACAACGTCAAGGGCGTATATGCCGCTTATCGCGAATCCATTAATTAAAAAGATACTTTGTATTTTTTTAATTACAGCCTATTTAGGCATTATTTTGAAAGTGGCGCATCGCGCCACTTTCAAGAATATTTCTGGGTTTTAAGTAAGCGCAAAGCGCTGTAACTAGCTGAGATATCAAAATGCTACAAACCAAACCTAAACCTGAAATTAGAATTGAGCAGCCCTTAATCACATGGGAGCAGTTCAAGCTAATTCAACGGGGTTTTGCGGATTCTAAGGGAATTCGGCTAGCATATTACGAGAGAATTTTAGAGATTGCGTCTACGTCAGTCGATCATGAGCTAATTAAAACGATTATTGGCGCATTGTTGGAAATGTACTTTTTAGAGATGGAAATAGAGTTTTTCCCGATGGGGCAAGCTACCCAAGAAAAAGTAGAACAAGTCTCTTTACAACCCGATGAATCCTATAGCTTTGGTAGCCCTAAAAAGATTCCTGATCTCGCCATTGAAGTAATTTTGACTAGCGGCAATACTGAGAAATTAAAGAAATATTATTTGCTTGGAGTACCTGAAGTTTGGTTATGGGAGGATGGAGTGCTTGATATTTATCACCTAGATACTCAAAGCGATCGCCAATATTGCAAATCATCTACTAGCAAATTTTTACCAAACATCGACATGACAACATTGCAGCGTTGTATTTTATTTACATCACCACTTGAAGCCCTGAAAGCTTTTAGACAGGCTTTTCGGCAAAGTCTATGAAAGTTTCCTTAGAATTTCTTTACCATTTTCATTGCGATCGCTGTCATAAATGGTGGAGCCGTGCGGACATTGAGCCACAAATTGGTGAGCAGGTTTACTGCCCCTATTGCGGTCACATTAATACAGTGGAAGCAGTGCAAACTTTTCTGAATGCAGCACGCAAAGGCAGTTGTCTTAGTCAACGCCCAGACGAAATTTAGTACTTTGCGCTTTAAAGTAGAGAGGTCGCTTTGCGTCCTTTCTACTTTGATAGTGAATATATGAATACTCCAAATATAATTCTGGCGGGATATCTTGCGGGAGCTACCGATTACATCCCGATCGCCCAAAAATTACAAAGTAAAAACTTTTCGGCAACAGTCGTCCCTTTGAAATGGTGGGAATGGGTTCCGACAGTAGGCGGGCGATCGATCGCACCGATCTTAGAAAAACTAGACCAAACCGTAAATCAAGAATTAGAAAAATCAGGTGCATCGAAAGTAAATATCATTGCCCATTCCGCAGGGGGCTGGCTCTCACGGATTTATCTTGGCGATCGCCCATATTACGACAAGGTTTGGAATGCGCGATCTAAGGTTGCCAAACTGGTTTGTCTGGGAACTCCTCAAAGAAGCCTCGAACCTTGGTCACTGCCAAATTTAGGTTTTGTCAATGATAACTACCCTGATGCTTTTTATGATGATATTGAATATATCTGTGTGGCAGGAAATTCGGTACAGGGCAAAAAAACTACGCCCAAAAAATGGCTTGCCTATAGTAGTTACGAACTCACGATTGGGCAAGGGGATGTATGGGGCGATGGCATAATTCCCATTGAGGCAGCTTATCTAGATGGAGCGAAGAATATGGCGATCGATGGGGTGTATCATTCACCGCGATCGGGTAAATGGTATGGCTCTCAAGAGGTGGTTGATATCTGGGCAGAGTATCTATAGATTTTGATATTTTGCTTTGAGGCGATTATATGGCAAAAAAAGAGTTAGCTAGTACAAACTAAAACGCAAGAATCGATTGGCGGCGCGAAG